>CAYPTM010000005.1:0-25075 GCA_964413345.1 uncultured Elusimicrobiales bacterium | reverse complement strand
AGCGTGTCCGGCTCCCCCCTCGTGAGGGTTCTGACGTCACTAAAGAATCGGATTTGTTAGAATTTAAGCGCCGGGTACTGCTTGCCCCTTGCGGTTCTGACGTCACTAAAGAATCGGATTTGTTAGAATCCCACCAAAAATTACCGCCAGGATGACTGCGTTCTGACGTCACTAAAGAATCGGATTTGTTAGAATTAATAACAGCCATCACTCCTCCCTCCCCGCGTTCTGACGTCACTAAAGAATCGGATTTGTTAGAATTTGGCGGGTCTTGGTCCCACGAACGGCTATTGTTCTGACGTCACTAAAGAATCGGATTTGTTAGAATGAGCCTTCGACAGGAGCACATATCAATTTAGTTCTGACGTCACTAAAGAATCGGATTTGTTAGAATCCGGCACGGGTACTCCAGATGCTGGACAATGTTCTGACGTCACTAAAGAATCGGATTTGTTAGAATGAAGCGGAAATAAAGCTCCGCCGGCTGCTGGTTCTGACGTCACTAAAGAATCGGATTTGTTAGAATCATAATTGCGAACCTCTAAGGCACGTCCAGGTTCTGACGTCACTAAAGAATCGGATTTGTTAGAATCAGATTGAGCATGGTCTGTTAAATCCATGCGTTCTGACGTCACTAAAGAATCGGATTTGTTAGAATATCCACTCCTTAAATGATACAATAACTGCCGTTCTGACGTCACTAAAGAATCGGATTTGTTAGAATGCCATCCGGCGGCGCGTTCCAGCGCATCGCGGTTCTGACGTCACTAAAGAATCGGATTTGTTAGAATTGCGAGATAGTAGCGGAAGATGGGCAAAGGGTTCTGACGTCACTAAAGAATCGGATTTGTTAGAATTTGGAATACTCGGTGTATTCCGACATCCATGTTCTGACGTCACTAAAGAATCGGATTTGTTAGAATAATTTTACCTTGATATCGCCCCGATTATGGGTTCTGACGTCACTAAAGAATCGGATTTGTTAGAATTGTTGCCGTAGTTACCCTCACGGGCATAGCGTTCTGACGTCACTAAAGAATCGGATTTGTTAGAATCCCAGCCGCAAGGATTTGCGTTCGGACCTGGTTCTGACGTCACTAAAGAATCGGATTTGTTAGAATTTATAGATGAGATAATAAACGCTTACACATGGTTCTGACGTCACTAAAGAATCGGATTTGTTAGAATCTAGACTGCTGTTATAGATTAAGTGTTCTGGTTCTGACGTCACTAAAGAATCGGATTTGTTAGAATCGGCAGGTGAAGATATACGAATACAGTCAGGTTCTGACGTCACTAAAGAATCGGATTTGTTAGAATGCAAGTAGTCCACTCCCAAGGCGCTGAATCGTTCTGACGTCACTAAAGAATCGGATTTGTTAGAATGAGAACAAAGAACAGGAAAGCGCCAATAAAGTTCTGACGTCACTAAAGAATCGGATTTGTTAGAATGAACACCGCGAATATTATAAATGCGAGGAAGTTCTGACGTCACTAAAGAATCGGATTTGTTAGAATCGGATTGTATTGTGCAGGGTTGCGGCGGAGTGCTTGACAAACAGATGTTTTTGCTGTAGCATAAGTATATTCTTTAGTGACGTCTTAACTTAAGCAGGAAAAAGCAGGCCTCTTTAACTTCAGTGTTATACGCAGGCTTTTTCCGTAGTCAATTTTAATCCTACCAAAATTGGAGTTGCTCTCCAATCGTACTGTCCTTGTCTACAATTCTTCTACTATCGCGCGGCGTGGCGTAAATTACCGTTGCATCGCCCCATTGTGCATCTGTCACAAAAAGGCAGTGTATGTTTCCGCAGTCCGGGGACATTGCCTTAAGCTGTCCAACCAATGTCTCTTTTTTTTCCAATGTCACGGCGCACCGCGCATAGACCGAGTATTGCAGCATAAGGTACCCCCGGTCCAGCAAATCATTGCGGAAGCGGCTGGCCTTGCGCCTTTCCTCCGCTGTATCTGTGGGCAAATCAAACATTACCAGCAGCCAGCCCATGCGATAACTACTCTTTGGTTCGCTTTTCAAAGTATAACCCGCTCAATGCGGGCACAAAAAGTTCCGTCTTATTGTTGTAGGCAAAGCAATCTGCCACGCTGCTGATATACCTGTCTGCCGCATTCAGCAGATTAATGCTTTTCCCTTTACCCGTAGTTATTCTGAAATCCAGAAGCGCTTGCGCCACAAATTTTACCCATTCGCTGATTTCCCTGCGCGGATTTTGCAGCCTAAAACGCAATAGCAGAAAATCGCAGACTGGTCGCCACGGCTCAAGCAGGTCATAAAGCAGCGGTTCGCTTTTGAAGCGGAATTTGTGGTGTACCCCCAGTTGGGGATTCAAGCCATGCGCCACCATGCTGCGGTGCAATATTGCGCTCATTACTGCGTAGCTGTAATTCAACTGCTGGTTTACCGGATTTTCAGCTTCCCGATGTTCGCGCGTTTTGGGCGCTTTGCGCCCAAACAGTGGGAAATATGCGCTCCAGTAGTGTCGCGCGCTGTTGCCCTCTTCCGGTGCGTCTTCTTCCAGATATTCACGCAGTTTGTGCGTAACTTTTGCCGCATCCAGCACCGCGGCCTGATTTTCCAGTTTCGCTCGCAGAAGTTTTTCCCATAGCTTGTCGGAAAATGTTCCCTGTCTTGCAATCTGCGCGTCGAACACATCGGAATGTATAGTGTATGGCAGTCCTATGGTTTTGCCCACAGGCTTGTATTTTTCATCGCAGTGGAGTATTACCGCCCCGCTTTCCATTAGTCTGGAAAGGCAGTCGGAAGAAAATGTAACACCGCGAGCCGCCACTATAACGGCAAGAACATCGGCATACGGGATTCGCTTTTCCGGTTGCCCTTCGCTGGTGCAGAGTAGGCAGCCCCTGTCCACACGCAGGGTGCTGCCATGCCGCATTATGTGAACTAGATGATGGGACATCTAGTTCTCCGAAAGCTTTACTATTCTTAGTTCACCATGCGATAATAGTTCGCCTATGTTGACCAGTATGCACTTTGCGCCATCAATCATTTCAATCTTGGCTTGGCCAGAAGTTTTTATGGTGCGCAGGTAATAGTGTCCTGCTGGTACAGGATTGGTTCTACTGTCTCGATTGCAGGTATTTTTTATCTGTACCAATTGCCCTGAGCGGAAAAAGCGCACATTCTCTTTACCGTATTGGTTGCATGCCAGTTTCAGTGTCTTGGTCAGTGACTGGTACAGGTACACGGGTTCCACCTTCCAGGCTCCCTTCCCATTGCGGTAAACTATCTGTCCCTGGTGTTCCTGTTTGTCTTTGAACCATTGGGTTTTATGGAGTTTGTCCGCAGCCGGGAGAGCTTTCCCCATGGCTTTGTATTCGCCTGCGGTTCCAGTGGTGAGGTTTACTTTTTCAGCCGGCATTTCCGCCGAGTTTACAAGCGCTATCTTGCGGATTCGCTCTCTCTGGAAATATTCAGTTACAAATTTCTCCCATTCCGCCTCTTCCGGCGAGGTGGACAGTTTGTCCATTAGTTTTTGGCGGATTATGGGGTCGAAGATTGCGTCTGCGTATTTTTTAGCGTCCGCGAGCTTGATGTAATCCTGTGCAGATGTTCCGGTTCCGAAGCGCGTCACGGCGACGAAGTATTCTTTCCCGTCGCGGACAATCTTTCTGAGCGCATACATGGTTTCGGCAAGTATAGGTTTTTTCAATGCTATCGGCAGTGGACAGACTTTTTCCAGGTGTTCCTTGCAAAAGTCCGCATGAAACCATTTCGGGATATCGTTTTCCGGCAGTATGGATAATGTCAGTGCGTCCAGCGCATGATGGCGTGGATTGTCACGGTTCTTTGCATCAAGGTCGCCGGTAAATGCCAATTCCCTAAGCTTCTTCTCTTCCATCTCCGGGTGGAGTATGGCGTCCAGGTGCAGCTTCGCACGCAGCGCGTGGGTTTCTCCTCCGCCGTAAACGCGAACTTTGCGGGTGGAGTCTTCAGTCCCTTCCGGCCAGCTAAAAAACAGGGCCGTTATTTTGCTTGCCAGTTTCGCTGTGTATGCCGTTCCGGCCAAATTCTTGTAGTTATCTATCAGTATTTTTGCGTCCGGGGAGGTCAACAGCGCGGCTTTCTTCTTGCTAAGCCCGGGCTGATTCCGGCCCTTGCTGCTCTTTTGTGTGATTAGTGATGTGTATGCTTTCCAGAGGTCCTTGTCACCGGACATCCACTGGTATGGTGTTTTGTTGTCTTTGCTCTTGTTGTTGGCGGCAGAGGTAACTACTTTATTACGCATGTCATCCGGTCCTCCAATGGAGCGCGGCACAATGTGGTCAATCTGGTATTCATCCAGTTTGCTAAGCTTCAGCGGTTGGAAAGTGTATCCGTCCACTGTAATGCTATCTTTCCCGGCGGGGCCGTCTTTTTTCCCGCTATACAAATCCATAAAGCCTTGCTCTTTCAACAGTCGGACCTTGACTGTGGAAGATGCCGCCGAGAACCCTGCATCGCGCGCTTCTTCGCGGGCTTGGAGTTTTTCCCGTTTGTTCTGTTTCTGCCATCTGGTAAAATCGGCCTTTTCTTCTTCACCCATGAAATCCGTGCGGACCAGTTCGATGACAAGTTGGTCCGGGGTGCCATGTTTGGCCGACAGCGCTTTAAGGCGTTTATGGAACAGGCCCAGTCTGTGTCTTACCACCGCATTTGAAACGCCATTTATCAATTCGTTGATTTTCTCTTCCCGTTTGTGCGGGGACAGGCCAGCTTCGCTTTCCCTGGCGTCGGGTATATGGAACCTTTCCCATTCTTCGGGCATGGCGAGAAGAAAAGCATAATCTTCTTTTACCAGACCTTTCTGTGGGTCATTATTTGAGCATGAAGTAACCTTTTCTGCATGCAACTTGTGCGGGCTTTTCCCCGAGAGCAGTATTTCCTCCAGTATTTTTAGCACTGGCCGGCAGAAGCGGGAGCGCCCGCCTTCTTTCGGTGCCTCTACTTCAATTTGAGCCGGGTCGGGCTTGGCATCGCTAAAATGTTTTTTCAGCCAGTTTCGCCAGCCAGCTTCTGTTATCGCCAGTTTTTTTGAAAAATCACTCAGCAGGGTTTTCATTTCCTCGGGCGTAAGCGAGCGTTGTTCTCCCATGGAGTCGAAATAGCGCATGTTTTTTAATTTCATCAGGAAGGTTACGCGCTGGTTGAGCGGGTCCGGACTTTTGCAGACGTTCAGGCGCGGCACAAGGGAGCACTTGTTGATGATGCGGTTGTCAAAACGCGGTACTTTCTGTCCAAGCAAACCCTGCCATTCCCACTCATGCCCGCGATACTTGCTGAATTCTTTCGAGCCCCTAAAGGAGGCATACGGAATGCCGGCCGGTCCGTATACCAGTTCATTCTCCCTGCCTGCCAGCTTCGGATATTGCTTTGCCGCCTGTTTGATCAGTTCCAGCAGTTCCTTGGCCACCAGATTGCGCGGGGCAATTGCCATCTCTTTCTCGTTTTTATTGCGGGCGGCATCCGGTTTCCCATCCAGCCGCAGCTTCAGCTCTTCAGGGTTGGCCGGGGACCACAGACCCAGCTTCGCGGCTTCATAGTAACATGGGTAGTTGAATTCTTCCTTGCCGCCTGTCAGTGTTTTGAGAACTTCTTCGTATTTAGAGACGGCTCGTTTGATTTCTCCCTGCTTGTTATCTCGTTCCGCCCATGGAAGTTTTTGGTCGTAGCCTCTGTGCTGCATTGCGGAGCGTATAGCCTTGTAGACCTGCCAGCTTGCCAGTTTTCTGCCCTGAATCAGGGCTATGCGGAGCAGACAGGAGGTGTAGATAGTGTCATCACCCTGCGGGGAAAATTCCGTAAGCAGCCTTTTGTCTGCCGGGGTGTTGCCTGCTGTCCGCGAATGTTTGCCGGGATGAATCGGTTGTGCGGAGCCAAGCACTTCAAGCCCGGCCTTCCGTGCGGTCTCTCTCCACCAGTTTTCGCGGGCAAGGTGGGCCTGTCGTGTGCGCATCATTCTCCGGCGGGATGCGGCTGTTTTTATCTCCGCCAGTTCGGACGGCATGATAAGTGATTGAAGATGATTTATTGTTTCACCTGTGCGGACGCATTCTCCCAGACTGCCGGTTCCTATATCAAATGCAAATATTTTCTTCGCTGGCATATTCCCCTCTCCTAATCAATTTCCATTATTCTACTTAAAAACAGTTGCTAGGGGCGCAAAAAAACAGCCCGACGTGTTAACGTCGGGCTGATGTCAAACGGTATGGCGTTTCTTTATTTTGCGGAAGTGGTCGGGGTTTGGGGGGCGGGGGCTTTCGTTCCGTTTTCGGCTTCGGCGATGGTTTCTGCCAGCTTCAACGGGTTGAAGTTCGTATTCCAGTCGTAATGGTCAACCTGCTCTTCCCGCTTCAGGAAGTTGACGACCTTGTAGGTCACCGGCGTCATCAGCGCTTCGTAGCTGGTCTTGAACAGCCACTGGCTGGCCACCACGCCCATCAGGTCCGACGCGGGATACACGCCCGCGAACGCCACCGTCACGAATATCGTCGAGTCCACCGCCTGCCCCGCCATGGTCGAGCCTATCGTCCGCGTCCACAGGTGTTTGCCCTTCGTCATTAGTTTCATCTTGGCCAGCACGTAGGAGTTCATGAACTCGCCGCACAGGTATGCGCAGAACGACGCCACCAGTATGCGCGGCGTGAAGCCCAGTATGGTCTCATACGCCGCCTGCCCTTCCCAGAACGGAGCGGGCGGTATGCGCTGCGCCGCCGCGAACGCCGTCACCGCGAACAGGTTGCAGAGGAAGCCTAGCCAGATTACCCGGCGCGAGCGGCCGTAGCCGTAGACTTCGGTCAGGATGTCGCCGAAAATGTAGCTGATGGGGAAAATGATGTTGCCCGCGTCCATGTCCAGCGGGCCGATTTTTATCAGTTTCACCGCCAGTATGTTGGATGTTATCAGGACAGTGACGAAGCTCGCCGTAACCAGCAGGAACCAGCCGCTGTATTTCGCGCGTTGTATCGGTTGGGTGTTCATTTGACGTATTTCCTCAGTTTCTTCTCAAGCCGCTCCGCTACCAGTTTGTAGCCGGCGGCGTTGGGGTGTATTTCGTCGCTCTTTAAAGTCGGGTTAGTCAGTATGCCGGACAGCAGGCCGCCGATGAATATCGCTCCGTTTTCCTCGGCTATGCGCTCGTATTCTTTAGAGTACGGGGCCATCTGCGGCATCCCGCCAAGTGCCACCACGGCGGCCATCGCTCCCCGTCCCTGCACCAGCCGCACCATTTTGCCCGTGTTCGCCACGGTTTCGCCGAATGGCACGCCTTTTAGATAATCATTGCCGCCGAATTCTATAAGCACCAGCTTCGGCCTGTGCGCCAGCACGTCCTGCTCTATGCGCGCCAGCCCGTCGGTAGATGTTTCGCCCGGAACGCCCGCGTTGGTCACCTGCACGCCAAGCGCGCGGCCCAGAAGCGTGGGATAGTCCTCGCCCGGGCCGGCCCCGGTGCCGTGGGTTATGCTGTCGCCAAAAGCTATTATGCCGTTTCCGGTGGAATCGGCGTTCTTTATTTTGCCGCCGCATGCCGCCAGCAGCAGGCCCGCGCACAGCAGCGCGGCTATTGAAACTAACCTCATTGTTAAATAATAACATTAGATTGTGCTAGAATGGAAGCAACCAGCCGCGCGGAACGTTCGGTCCTGGCTAGCTCGTGCGCGGCGATTGCTGAAAGGGGTGCATCTTGTACAAGCCGAAAGATACCGGTACTCCGCCGCTTTTCCCGGAGCTCTTTCCTCTGGGCGGCGCTCTTAACAGGGAAAACCGCTGGCTTCAGCTCGCCTCCCATGTGAACTGGCAGGCGATAGACAGCTTTTATTCAAGCTATTTCCACCCGAGCTACGGCCGCCCCGCCAAGGACGCCCGCCTCGTCTGCGGGCTCCTGCTGGTCAAGCGGCTGGAGGGCGTCTCCGACGCGCGCGCCGTGGAACTTTTTTACGAAAGCCCCTACATACAGGCTTTTTGCGGAAAGGACCGTTTCGTCTGCGACCGTCACGAAATAGACCATTCTCTCCTTTCCTCCGCCCGCTCCAAGATGGGCACCGACGTCCTCCACCGCATGGAGGACGAGATGCTCCGCGTGCTTGCCATCGACAAGAAGCTGGAGGGCCAGTTCCCCCGCTGCCATCTGAAGGAAAGCGAGCGCGGCCTGTGGGGCAGGGTCAAGGGCTGGTTTTCCAAATGACGCACACCATCGTGCTGCTTCGTCACGGAGAGAGCCAGTGGAACCGGGAGAACCGTTTCACCGGCTGGACCGATGTCGACCTCTCGGAAAACGGAGTGGCTGAGGCGCGGTCCGCGGGCAGGCTGCTTAAGGAACGCGGCTATTCTTTTGACGCGGCGTTCACGTCCGTGCTCAAGCGCGCTGTCCGCACGCTCTGGCTTGTGCAGGAGGAGATGGACGCCTTCTGGCTTCCCGTTCGCAATTCCTGGCGCTTGAACGAGCGGCACTACGGCGCCCTGCAGGGGCTCAACAAGGCTGAGACCGCCGCCAAATACGGCGAGGCGCAGGTCCGACTCTGGCGCAGAAGTTTCGACGTGCCGCCCCCGCTTCTTGCGCGGGACGACCCGCGGTTCCCGGGCCGCGACCCGCATTACCGTTCCGTTCCCGAAAGCGAACTGCCGCTCGGAGAGTCGCTGAAGGACACCATTGCCCGTTTCAATCCGTTCTGGCAGAGCGACATCGCACCTTTCCTTCTCGCCGGGCGCACCCCGCTGGTCTGCGCCCACGGCAATACCCTGCGTGCCGTGGTCAAGCTGCTGGACAACGTGTCGGACTCGGATATCACCGCTATAGAGATACCCACCGGCATGCCCCTTGTCTACGAACTGGATGACAGCCTTCGTCCGTTGAAGCATTTCTATCTGGGCGACGAGGCCTCCGTTCAAAAGGCCATGGCCGCGCTGGCGCTGCAGGGCAAGGCGAAAAAATGACAAAGACATTTCTCTCCTGGAATGTCAACGGCGTGCGCGCCGCGGAACGGAAGGGTTTCCTGGCCTGGCTCGCGCGGGAAAAGCCGTATCTGCTCGGTATACAGGAGAGCAAGGCCCACCAGTCCCAGCTTGAGCCGGGGCTGCTCAATCCGCCGGGCTATTCTTCCTTCTGGCACGAGGCGGAGCGTAAGGGCTATAGCGGCGTCACCGTTTATTGTCAGGAGCAGCCGTTGTCCGTTTCAAATGGCGTAGGCGTGGAGCTTTTCGACCGCGAGGGTCGCACGCTCACGCTTGAATACCCGACTTTCAATTTCATCAACGTCTATGTCCCTAGCGGTACCATGGGGCAGGAACGCATAGATTTCAAGCTGGATTTTTATGGCGCGCTGCTGAAGCATTTTCAGAAAGTTTCAGCTAACGGCAAGCCGCTTGTGGTATGCGGCGATTTCAACACCGCGCACAGGGAAATAGACCTCGCCCATCCGAAGGAAAACGCGCATACCTCCGGCTTCCTGCCCGAGGAAAGGGCGTGGCTGGATAAATTCATCGGCTGGGGCTTGCTGGATTCACTGCGGGAGTTTTCCGCGGCGCCCGGCCTTTACACCTGGTGGGACATGCGCACCGGGGCCCGCGCGAGGGATGTGGGCTGGCGGCTGGATTATTTCTATGTGTCTTCTTCCGCGAAAGCCCGCCTCCGGGACGCTTTCATTCTCAAGGACGTGCAGGGCTCTGACCATTGCCCCGTGGGGATAAAGTTCGACATATGAGAGAAAACTGCGGAATGAATTTTCAGGAGAACACCCGCTATTCCCGGCGCGCCGGGATGGGTGCCCACCACAAGCCGAAAAAGCCGGAAGCTATCAAGACTCATCCGGGCGCTAAGAAGCTGAAGCTGCCCTATCCAAAGGCGGACGAAACCCTTAATCTGCATGCCCTGCTCCGCGCCCGGCGCAGCGTGCGTTCCTACGACCACGAATACATAATGGAACTGCGGCATCTGGCCTGCCTGCTCTGGGCCGCGGGCGGCGTCAGGGAGGAATCCTCCGGCAAAAGGCTGCGCACCGCCCCGTCGGCGGGGGCGCTTTATCCGCTGGAAACTTATGTTGTCGCTAACCGTGTCGAAATGCTGACGCCCGGCATTTACCACTACCTGCCGGAGGAGCACTCGCTGGAGTTGGTAAAGCCCGGCCTTTTCGCCGAAGACGCGGAGAAGGCTTCCCTCACCGTTCCCATGCTGTCCGCGTGTTCGGCTGTCATAGCATGGAGCGCGGTGTTCGACCGGACCCGTTCAAAATACAGCGAGCGGGCCTTCCGCTATATCTATCTCGACTGCGGGCACGCGGCGCAGAATCTGGCTCTTGAGGCGGTAAACCTGGGGCTGTCCTCCTGCCAGGTGGGTTCCTATTTTGACGATGAGTGGGACGCGCTGCTCGGGCTTGAGCCGCAGTCGGAAAGCGTAATATACCTGTCAGTTGCGGGAAAGGAAAAGGCATGAACGAACGCCGGGCCTACGGTTTCTGGGACGTGCTGGACGGATTCGAGGAGAACATCTCGTTTTCCCGGTTGTCCTCAAAGCAGCCGGTGCGGGCCGCTGTGGGCAATCATCAGCTGCTTGAGGTGACTCCGCAGATGCTGGAGCACCTCGCTTCCGTATCGGCGGAGCGGGCCCAGCTTTATCTTCCTCCGGCGCACCAGCGCATGCTGACGGAGATGCTCTCTTCGAAGGAGACAGGCGAAAACGAGCGTTTCATCGCCTCCGCCCTCCTGCTCAATTCCGAGGTGTCGGCCCGGACCGGCCTGCCGCTCTGTCAGGACGGCGGGACAGTGCTGGCGCATTGCTTCAAGGGGCGCGGAGTGTTCTGCTCGGGGGACGAGCGCGCGGCCATTGCGGACGGCATCGCCCAGGCTTCGGAACGTGTGTTCGCCCGAGACTCGCAGCTTTACATGGGGGCCATACAGCCCGACAATTCCCCTTACATGATAGAGGTGGACAGCGTTCCGGGCGGCAGTTTCCATATGCTGATGCTGTTCAAGGGGGCCGGCTCCGCCAACCAGAGCCGTTTCCTGTCCCTGTCCCCGGATTCCGCCTCTCCCGCCGCGCTCGCCGATATCGCCCTCTCCGTTCTGTCGGAAATAGGCGTTGCCGCCTGCCCACCTTACCATGTGGGCATATGCGCGGGCGGTCCGACACCTTCTTTCGCGATGAAAACAGCTTCTTTTGCCGCCGCCGGATACCTGCGCCACCTGTCGGAGGAAGGCTTTCCCGCGACACGCGACCCGGAACTTGAACGGCTGGTTGTCGCCGGGGCGAAAAATATCCCGTGTGGAGCGCAGTTCGGCGGCAAGCACCTGGTCTTCGACGCCTGCGCCGTGCGCCTGCCCCGCCATAGCGCGTCCCTGTTTTTTGCCCTGTGCGTTGCGTGTTCCTCACCCAGAAGGGTTGCCGCGCGTATAGACGCCAATGGCTTCTGGGTGGAGGACCTCGCCTCCACGCCGTCGCTTTTCCTCCCGCCTTCTGCGGGGAAAACATACTCCTCGTTTGCCATGCGGAAGGTGGATTTCTCCGCGCCAGAGTCTGAGCAGGAGAAAACGCTCTCCTCACTGCGCAGGGGGGACAAGGTGTTGCTGTCCGGTCCGGTCATAACCGCGCGTGACGCGGCCCATTCCCGTTTTCTCGCCCTGCTGGCCGAGGGGCGCTCCCTGCCGGATTATCTGCTGCGCTATCCCGTTTATTACGCCGGTCCTTCAAAGGCGCCGGAGGGGCGTCCCTGCGGTTCCCTCGGCCCTACGACCTCGCGTCGCATGGATGCCTCCGCGGTCACGCTGATGGGGCGGGGTGCCGGGCTGGTCACCATCGGCAAGGGTGGACGTTCACCCGAATTTTTGCAGGCCGCGCGCGAGCATGGCGGGGTGTATTTTGCCCTGCCGGGAGGCGCTTCCGCGCTCATAACCGAACGGCACATAAAGTCCTGCCAGGTGCTGGATTACGCGGACCTGGGCATGGAAGCCGTGCGCCTTGTCGAGCTGGATTCCCTGCCGGCGCTCGTCGCCGTGGATTCCGAGGGAGAAAGCATTTACTGAAGGCCGGGCTTGGCCCGGTTTCGCCCGCGCCCGTATTTTTACCGGAGAATTATCAAACAATGAAAACGCTGCTTATCAATCCTTACGTTCCTCTTGAAGTCGTATACGGGCCCAAATACGCGCAAATCGGCGCGGTGATGCCCCCGCTGGGCATACTTTACATAGCCTCCCATCTTAAGAAGGGTGGGAAGCACGAAGTGGCGGTTCTTGACGCCAACGTGCTTGGCCTGTCGCCGGAAGAAACCGCCGCCCGGGCTGAAGGGTTCGCCTGCGCCGGCATATCCGCGACGACGCTCGGCTACCCCTACGCGGTGGAAACGGCGCGCAGGTTAAAGGCGCGCTTCCCTTCCATTAAGCTGCTCTTCGGCGGTCCGCACGCTCAGGCTGCGCATGAGGAGGTCCTTCGTGAGAATCCGGGACTCTTCGATTTCGTCTGTTACGCGGAGGGGGAGTATGCGGTGGAGCAGGCGCTTGAGCATTTCGAGGGCCGCCTGCCGAAAGATGCGGTTCTCAGCATGTGCTATTCCGGGAACGGGGCTATGGTGAAGAACCCGCCCGCCGAAATACCGGAGGATCTTGATGTGTTCGGCCATCCGGCCGAGGTCGTCCAGGCTGAATATGTTCCGCTGTACCATGAGAAAATACTGGCTTTCAAGCGCCTGCCGATGTTCTCCATATTTTCCAGCAGGGGCTGCCCCTTCTGCTGCACTTTCTGTTCCACCCCCAACAAGTTCGCTAAGATGTACGGAGGCAAGCTGCGCCGCCACAGCCCCGCGTGGATAGGCGAGGAGATGGAGCTGCTTTCGCGCCGTCTGGGCGTCCGGGAAGTGGCCTTCATGGACGATACGTTCAATCTCTCCAAACAGCGCGTGCTGGACCTCGGCGCGGAAATAGCCCGCCGCGGCATAGACATGGCCTGGACCTGCAATTTCAAGGCGCACATCTGCGACGACGAGATGCTGCTTGTCATGAAGCGGGCCGGCTGTTGGGGCATAATGGTGGGGGCGGAATCCGGCTCCGACAGGGTGCTTAAGTTCATCAAGAAAGGCGTCACCTCGTCCCAGCTCTACGACTTAAGCGTGGCGGCCGACAGGGCTGGCATATTCGCCCGCGCCAGCTTCATACTGGGCCTGCCTTCCGATACGCCGGAATCCATAGAGGAAACCCTTGCCTTCGCCAAAAAGGCCCGTTTCCATTTCCCTTATTTCCAGCTCTATATACCCCTGCCGGGGACCGAGATGTTCGGCCAGCTTGAGCAGTACGGCCGCATTATAGTGAAGGATCCGAAGCAGCGCTCCGCCAGCCGGGTCAATTATCTGCCGGCCGGAATGGACGCGGACTACCTGCAGGGCAAGTTTGACCGCTGCCATAAGGATACCTTTCTGCACCCCGCCATGGTCCTGCGCCATCTCAAGTTCATCCGTTCAATAGACGACGTGAAGCGGTACTGGACGGGGCTCGGGATGATGATGAGCGGTTCCTGACGCGGCGGCGCGGCCCGGCCTGGGTTTTAACGACGGAGAAGGACGTTTTTGTGACGGAGGTTTCCGTTTGAAAGCCCGGCCGTAATATGCGATACTATAACTAAGGTGGTTTAGAGTGTCGCTTTCGCCAGTCAAAAAGGAAGACGCGCTTTTACTTACCGGTTAAAATAAAAAGCACAAGGAGAAGTATGAAAAAGCTATTCGTAGGCGGTCTGCCTTTTGAGTTCGTGGAAAACGACCTTTCCGATCTTTTCGCGGAGTTCAATCCCGCGAGCGCCATCATCATCAAGGACAAATTCACCGGCCGTTCCAAAGGTTTCGGCTTCGTGGAACTTGATGACGACCACATGGAGCCCGCAATCTCCAAGCTTAACGGCACCGACCTTCAGGGCCGCAAGCTTACCGTCAATGAGGCGCGCCCCATGACGGAACGCCCTCCGCGCAGCGGCGGCTTCGGCGGCGGCAACCGCGGTGGTTTCGGCGGCGGTCGCGGCGGCTTCGGCGGCGGCAAGCGCGGCGGCGGTCGCTACTAAGCGCCGTTCCCGGTTCAACTACCGGCCCCGCAAGGGGCCGGTTTTTTATTGCCTTCACTGTGTCCGCGCATGAAAAAACCCTGTCCGTTCGGACAGGGTTTGCTTTTTACTTATCGCGGAAATTGTCAGCGGATGGACACCAGCCACCTTATGAACTGGGGCCATTTAGTGGCTTTTGCGAAGGCTAGGTCGCCATATTTGTTGCCGGAAGTCGCATCCCCGTAAGGGTCAGCCGGGCTTTGCCCGACAACCGGTATCGTTACGGATATGCCCCTGGCATTGGAGAACTTGGGGTTATTGTTCTTCGCCACGCCGTTGCGGAGCACCAGCATATCGTCTATGTAGGTCATAAGCGCGGAGCCTTTCTGTATAAGCTCCTGGGATTGCGTGTTCGCGCTTACGAGGGAAACGAAATGGTGCAGGTCGGCGTAGGTCTGGCGGGAGGTGAAGCGCAGCACTCCCTTGCGGGCGGCGCGCAGGGCGTCCTCGTCCTTTGACGCCATCGCGGCGTCCACCCAGGCGTTAAGTTTTGCGTTAAGGCCCTCCACCGAGGCGGAGCGCACCGCAGAAAGCGTGACTGGGAAACCCATGCCGACCTTGTAGAACGTGGCGTAGCTGTCCACTATGTAGGAGGCCAGCTCTTCCGGGGAGGCCGTGGGATTTCTCTCCAGTGTGGAGAGGAAGGAGTAGTTGAAGCCGTATTTGTAAGAGACCTCTTCAGAGGCCACTATTATGGGGGCGTATTTGTAAAGCTCGTAGTCCACTTCCAGCATCTGCATGAGGCAGGCGTCCATACCGAAAACATCCACGCCGCCGATGTCCCGGAGCATTGTTCCCAGCTCGGTATTACGGATGAAGTGCCCCGTTTCAAAATCGGAGGAGATTGCCTTGAACTGCGGACCCTTCGGGTCCATCCAGCCGTAACCGTGGTTCCACAGTATCAGCATGTAGCGGCGGGCGGGGTATTCCCGTTTCGCCCAGGCCACGAAGTCCTCCACATGGCGATAGTCGCCCATGTCCGCGCCAGGCAGTTCCTGCTTTACCGGGGAGGAGATTGCCTTGAAATCGTCGTCTTTGGTTACAAGATAGCGCTTTGACCCAGCCCATGTCCTGCTGTCTTCCTTCTGCCCCCGGCGGCGGCCCAGTTCCGCGACCACGTTGATGTTGTCGCTGGAGCCTGCGGACTCCATCAGATTGAATGCGGAAACGGCGTCTTTCTCTATATCGTTCTTGCCGTTGAGATAGACCATTATGGTCCAGTCTTTGGTTGTGTCGCGGGCGACGGCCTTTGGGAGTTCGTAAACATTGCCCCGGGCGGCTTCTTCCACCAGTTGGCGGATGTTCAATTCTCCCGCGCTGGAGGAGGCGACGCATAAAAACGCCGCCAGCGCGGCAGAAGCTGCCGTGTATAGTGCCCGTCCGATTGTAACCATTGTAATTATTTTACATTAAATCCGGCATTTGCGGCAAGCTGTTGTATTGGGGAAACAGCAGTCGGCATCGGTTTTCCATGAAAAATCCCCCGCCCGGTAGAAGTGGGCGGGGGATTCTTTGATATATGCGTGTTTTTACTTTACCGTGAATTCCACCGCGTCGGAGTTCGCCGCGATTTCCGGTGCGTACATGGACTGCAGCTGCGCCGCGCCGGCCCTGTAAACGCCGGGCGTGGTCGGGCGCACGGTGTAGGAGAGGACATACTCCCCGTGCGGCAGCCAGTTCATGAAGAAGTTGGTCAGGCTGTCGCGCGGCTCCTCGTAGCGGGAGAGCTTGTCCCACTGCCAGCCGCTGGTAAGCGTCTCCGCCTCGAAACCCGCGGGACGAGGGTCTTTCAGGTGGACGTACTCGAACTGGCTTTTCGATGTGACCGTAAGCTGCACCACCAGTTCGTCGCCGACTGAAACCGCGGCTCCGTTTTCAAGCGGTTTGAGCCGGTATTCCGTTCCTTCCTTGTAGCGCAGGAATACCTTTTTAGAGACGTTCATCAGCCCTTCCGACGATTGCTTTGCCGACCGGTCCGTGGTGTATATGGCGCTGAGCGAGGCGAAGGCATAGCCCGGGCCCTTCTTCTCGATAGTTGCGGAAGTGCGCTCCTGCGTGGCGTCCGTGCCGTATTTGGACCAGCGCATCGGCTTGTCCAGCCAGTCGAAGGGTTCCACCTGCGCTGACAGCTTTTCACCGGCCCAGTTCATTGAGAAGCTGTCACCCTTGTCGAAGGAGCCGCGCGTTTTCATGAAGTCCATGAGGCAGTACACCGCACCCGCCGTGGCCCTCGTGGATTTCCATACGTTGCCCTTGCGGTTGAGCAGCAGCCATTTCATCAGCGGGGAGATATGCGGGTCGCCCGGCCTTACGGTGAGCAGGGTGCGGATGATGAAGGCGTGCTTCTCCACCGAGTCGTTATACCACAGCCAGGATATCTTCTCCGGCGTCCAGTAGGCTCCGGCGACGGGGTCCTCCCGCAGGCCCTCAAGCGCGAGGTCGAGATAGTGTTCCGCTTTTTTCGTTTCGCCAAGCCGCTTGTAGACGTATGAGGCGTAAGCTTTGCCCATCTGCGTCATGGCGTCGGAGTATTTGTCTGCATAGTCCACCCAGACCCTGGCGAACCTGCGGGCGGTGGCGTTCTGCGGCCAGCTCTGCGGATAGCCGGACACTACGTATGCCGCGTAAAGGATGAAGGAGAGGTTCCTCTCGTCCGGCTTCATGCGGCGTGGAATCTCGGCCAGGGCGTAGGCCAGTGCGCGCTGCGCCTGCTGCTTCGGGATGCTGACCCCGTAACGCTGCGCTTCCTCGAAGCTCTCCAGAGCGTACAGCGTCATGTACAGGTCGCTCTGTCCGCCGGGGAACCACGGGAAGCCTCCGTCGCGGTTTTGATAGACCGCGAGTTTTTCCAAGGCGGCCCCGCGCTCCTTTTCCACCACCGCAGGATTCAGCATGTCCGTGGAAGGGAGGCCTGTTTTGACCCCGTCCGCCTCGTTTTCCCAGGGCGTTTCCATAAGCGCCATCATGCGGAGGGGATTGTCCTTCTCCCATGCGGGGGTAACAGTTGTCCGGGCGGGTATTTTCGCCACGGCTTCCCTCAGCGCCGGATAGTCCTCGTACATCTTGTTTGCTATGGCCAGCGGCAGGTAGCGGTTTAGCAACTGCTCCGTGCATTCGTGAGGATAGCGCACAAGCTGGGGCAGGCTGTTGAGCACTGTCAGGGCAAGCTGCGGGTCAACCTGAAGGTGTACGGATTCGTATTCCCGCGTCGGGTCCTTCTCCGCAATAGCCTTGAGTTCGAGTTTTGCCGATGCGGTTCCGTCTAGGGCGACAAGCTGCGAGGCCATAAGCCTCTGGCGCGAGGGGAGTATCGGGAGTTCCTTTTCCTCCGCGTCTTCAAGGGCGCCGGCTTTCACCGTGGCCTTGACCGAGAAGACCTGAATCCCGCGCGGTGCGGTTATATCCCAATGTTCCGCCTGCATGGAGTGTGGCTTTATCGTCACTTCCCTGCCGCCGGACTGCAGCGCAAGCTTCGCTCCGGCGTCCGCGCCGTCCTGCGACACGGTAAGATAAAGCGTCGCCGAAAGCGGCTTGTCCGTTTCGTTATGGGCTATCGCGGTTATGAGGCCCTTGTCTCCTTCCCGGAAGAAGCGGGGCATGTCCACCCGGACCATCAGGTCTTTTCTGGTGACGGTTTCCGCCATCAGCGCGCCGGTCTTCACGTCGCGGGTGAGGGCATAGCCGCTGATTTTCCAGGAGGTCAGGCGTTCCGGCATGGAAAACTCCACCCTGCCGGTTCCGTTACGGAGGAGTATCTGCGGGGCGAAGAGGGCTGTTTCCGAAAAATCGGAACGGCTCTTCACCTGTGGCGCGGGTTCCGCCGCCGGCATTCCTCCGCCGGAGCCCGGCATTTCGGATTTAGCCGCCCGCGCTTTCATCGGGGCCGCCGCCGGAGCAATGCTTCCTGCGGCTTTTTCCATCATGATATTGGAGTCGGCCGAATTGTCATCCATCGCCAGGCTTTTAAGGGCGCCGAGGTCACCTTCGGAAAACCGTCTGCCGAGGGTATAGATTCCCCCGCGCCATATTCTAAGCTGCGGAGGCTGTTTCTGTGTGCGGCTTTCGCTGAACAGGCCCATCATCTTGTGCGCCCAGCTTTCGCGCGGCTCTATGACGCTTATGGCGGGAGGGAACAGGGATTCATTCACATCCATGCGGGAAGGCTTTGCCGGGTAGAGTCCGCCGGTCCAGTCGCGGGCCGCGCCCATGTAGTATTCGAGCGAGCGGTCATATACGCGCAGGGTCGCTTCACCGTCCACGGCTTTGCCTGTCCAATCCTTTACGGACAGTTTCCACTTCGCCCTGGAGCCGGGTTCCATTTCCCGCGCGTTGTTCAGCGACAAGGACAGCCTGCGGTCGTTTCTCGGTACGGAGACTCCGGTCTGGCCTTCGTAAATCACAAAGTCGGCCGAGCCAAGCCAGCCCACGCTGAAACCGCCGTAGTGGGCTTCCGTCACCGGCACTTCGATTATGGAAAGGCCGCCTTCATCCACCATTCTGCGCTCCAGCAGGAATTCCCCGCTGCGCACTTCGGCGTATTTGACGCCCTTTAGCGCTCCGGTTCCTATAAGGAAGCGGGCTGTTTCTCCGGGTTGATATGATGAATGCTCCGGCAGGGCCACCGGCGGCAGGTCGAGCGCGATTTTGCCTTTTTCGTTGACCGCGACGATGATGATGGAACTTTCGCACGCTCCTCCCCACGGGTCGGCCGCCTTCAGTGTCAGGCGGAAAACGCCTTCAGGCAGGGGGGAAAGTTTTATTGCGGACGGAGTATCGGCGGAGAAATCCAGCGTTCCGCCCTGCGCCCGATGGGTGTTCTTCACCCAGCGCCACTGCTGTTCCAGCGGGCCGAGGTTTTCCGCGTTGAGCACCTGCGCGCCGTTGGCGTAGGGGGGCATGTGTTCAAGCGTATGCAGCTCCCATGTCCCCTTGCCCGAGGCGGGAGTGTCGTTAAGCGTCAGCAGCCGGGCCTTTATTTCCTGGGGCTTCCCGGCGGTCAGGAAACCTGCCGGGGGCGTTATATCGAACAGGTAAGCCTTCGAGCCCGCCCGGTATGTGCGCGATTCGGTGATTGTGCGTCCGCCGGCGTCGCGGGCGTTCGCCTCAACCGTATATACAGAGGGGAAATCCATGTTGGCCGGGTCATCCGGCTGCGGGATAAAGGAAACGGAAAATACGCCGGTGTCGTCAGTCTTTGCCTGCCCGGACGCGACTTCCGTTCTGGCGGAAGCTCCATAAATGCCGCGCCACCACCAGGCGAAGAAAGGTATGTAACGCTCGCGTTTTACCGTCCAGTTGACTGTCGCGCCGGGTACGGCCCCGCCGAAATAATAGGCGGCTTTCCCGGTTACTTTTGCGGTTTCGCCGTATTTGAAGGCGTTTTTCGCCTCGTCCAGCTTTACCTCGAATTCCGGGCGTTTGTATTCTTCCACGCTGAAATGTTCGGAGGAGGAGAAGGATGTCCCGAAGGCGTGAATGATCGTTTCCGCAGAGTATCTGCCGAGCATACGTCCGGGGGGAATCTGGCAGGAGCCGCTTGCGCCGCCCATGGCGTTAAGTGTCAGCACGGACCGGCAGACTTCCTTGCGGTTCGCGTCAAATGTCGTGACGCTTGCCGTTTCCGGGCCGCCGAACACGGTCCAGCCCTGCGGAACGCGGCGCAGTGCGGTTATCTTGAACCGTACTTCCTGCCCCGGCCTGTATATGGGGCGGTCTGTTTCTATGAATATTTGCACCGGCGCGGGAACCGAGTAGTGCGCGTACATGGGCCCCGGCAGATAGGCTATGCTTTTCCCGCTGACCGCCAGCAGGTCTGTTTCGTCATACATGTGCGCGGAGGGGCTGTCCAGCGGGATGTCCGCGCTCAGTGAGGCCATGCCGCGCTCGTCGGTCCGTATCAGGGCGGACGGTGCCTGTTCGTTGCGCTTGTATACTGAGAGCGCCGTGTCCCCCGCGGGACGGCCGCTGCGCCCGTTCAGCGCATAAAAGTGAAACAGGCCGGTGTTCCTTGTCGCCGGTTTTTCCGGGTTGAAGAGGAAATCGTCCTCTTTCCCGGCCACGCCGGTGTCGCCCGCCAGAATGAGTTCCGTTATGTTGAGGACGGCGAAGGATATCTGCGATACGCCGGGCTTGAAGGCGCTGTCGCCGCAGACCGCGACCACATACTGTCCTATCTCCAGCTTCGGCACTTCTATTGCCGGGGCGGCTTCCTTATATGGGGCGGGATAGGCGACTTTTACGGTCCAGGCGTGGTCCGGTCTTCTGGAAAGGAACTGGATGAGAGCCTCGTCCAGCTGGCTGCGCAGCGCGTTCGGTATGGAATGGTTGTAGTTAGCGGTTTTGGACTGTAGACGCTGTATTTCCTCTTTCGAGGTTTTGTATATGCGGAAATGAAGGGCTGGAAGGTTTCTTGCCTTGACCGAAAGGCTGCCGGTGCCAGGGGGCGGCGCGAAGCGCGCCGAAAGCTCGATGGAGGGGGCGGTTATGGCGGCGCGGACCGAGGCGCACTGCTGCGCGTCCTGCGATTTCGGGTTTGTCCGTTCCGCGAATTTGCAGAGGGTTATGGTTTCTTCTTCCTTCTGCATGGAGTATGCCAGCATGGCCGCTTCATAGGCCGCTTTGGCCTGGCCCTGCCGTGTCTGGAAGGATTTCTGCCAGGTTTTAAGCTGTCCTGACGCGGTTTCCCTGGCTTTGTTCTCGGAAATGAAGGGGAGGACCATGTCGCCATGGCGGAAGGGGAGCATAAGGCGTTCTATGCGCAGAAGCTCGACCGCGGCCTCCCTGCCCTTTGCGGGCATGGAGGCGGTTTCCTCGAAGAGCGAGGCGACGGCGGACAGGCGCGAAGAGGCGGAAACGTAAGGAGCGGCATATTTTTCGGCGAGGAAGGACTCAGCCGAAGGCTTGCTTTCCGTTTCGTTGGGGGCGCTCAGCAGATACTCTGTCCAGCGTGTGACGATGAAGTCCCAAAAAGTGGGGGAGCGGGAAAGGTCGGCGTTGCGTATGTCTATGAAATAGGCTTCTTCCTCGATGGAGGCGGCGGAGAGCTTCTTGCGCAGGGGATAGAGCGCCCTGAAGTCGTCCGCTATGCCGGCGTGCCACTGAGCGGCTGTGCGCTTGGTCACGTCATCCGTGCCGTCCTGCGCGTCCTGGGGCAGTGTCCAGCCGTGGCGTTCAAGGAACAGACGTCCGGTTTCGGCCCGCAACAGGAGCAGGCGGGCTTTCCACCTGCTGTCCGGGAAGGTCTTAAGTTCCGAAAGCCGTTGTGCGGCCGCGGCGTGGCGCTGCAGCAGCGCCTCGCATTCCGCGCTGCGGTATATGGCGCGGTATTTGGAGTCTGTTCCCTGCCCGCTTTTCGCAATTTCCTCATATCCGGCAAGCGCCTGCTGGTATTTGCCTTCCTTAAAGTAGTTGTCCGCTTCCTTCATGCCCTGTGCCGCCGCCAAATGCGGCAATAACATCAGGGCCGCGACGAACGCCATGACCTTTTTCATTTTCCGGCTCCTTGAAGACTGTTCATGTGATCCCCAAACTGCGCACACAAAGTAATATACAAAATAACTCCGTCCGCCAGCCGCTTGTCCGGCCCCCTCTTGCAAGGCTGTATGTAATAATAATATATTGTTCTTAATTCACCGGTTCCGCGCGGGTTTTGCTGCATGTCTCTTCACTGTCGTGGACACCGTGTCAACAAAAAAGGAAATCAAAAATGGCCTCATCCATCAGAAAACCTCTTATTGCCGGCAACTGGAAAATGCACAATACCATCAGCGAGTCCGTGGCGCTTGTCAACGGTCTCAAGGCCGGCCTCGGTCAGCCCAGGTGCGAAGTCCTCGTGTCGCCCAGCTATACCGCCCTCGCCAGCGTGCATGAAGCGCTTAAGGGCACCGGCATCATCCTTTCCGCGCAGGACCTCATCTGGGAGGACAAGGGCGCCTTCACCAGCGGCGTGTCCCCCGTCCAGATAAAGGACGCGGGCTGCACGCACGTCATAATCGGCCACTCCGAGCGCCGCCGCACTTTCGGCGACAGCGACGAGACCGTCAACAAGAAGGTCAAAACCGCTCTTAAACACGCCCTCGTCCCCATTCTCTGCGTGGGAGAGACCCTTGACGAGCGCGAATCCCAGAAAACCTACCGCGTGCTGGAGACCCAGCTCGTCAACGGCCTGGCCGGAATCAAGGCGGAGGAGCTTTCCTCCCTGGTGGTGGCTTACGAGCCCGTCTGGGCCATCGGCACCGGCAAGACCGCGACGCCGGAACAGGCGCAGGACGCGCACGTGTATATCCGCAGGCAGCTCGAGCGCATGTTCGGCAAGGCCTTCGCGGATAAATGCAGAATACTTTACGGCGGATCGGTCAAGGCGGACAATGTCGACTCCATCATGGCCCAGCCGGATGTAGACGGGGCGCTCGTGGGGGGAGAATCGCTCAAGGCGGACAAGTTCCTCCGCATAATCCACTTCCAGGAAGTACTGGCGAAGAACTAATAACATGGACTCCAAGATAACCGACAAAATAGCAGACGAACTCGCGCTCCGGATGGAGCGCTCCAAGAAGCCCGTTCCCATCGGCGTGTCAAACCGCCATGTGCACCTGACAAAGGAGCACTTCAAGACCCTCTTCGGTCAGGATATTGAACCGACGCTTTACCGCCAGCTGGGGCAGCCCGGCTTCTACGCCTGCAACGAATGCGTCACCATCCAGACGCAGAAGGGCAAGTTCGAGGGCGTGCGCATGATAGGCCCTTACAGGACTTACACCCAGATAGAGCTTTCCGTCAGCGACGCGGTCAAGCTCGGCCTCAATCCCCCCGTGCGCGACAGCGGCAAGGTGGAGAACACCCCGGGCCTGACCATAATCGGCCCCAAGGGCACCGTCACCGTTCCCAACGGCGTGATACTGGCCAAGCGCCACATCCACTTCACCCCCAAGGACGCTGAGGAGTTCAAAATCAAGGACAACCAGATCGTCCGCGTGCGCGTCGGCGCCGGCGGCGAGCGGGAGATAGTGTTCGAGCAGGTGCTCTGCCGCGTGAGCGACAAGTTCGCGCTTGAGATGCACCTCGACATAGAGGAAGCCAACGCCGCCATGGTCAGGAACGGGGCGCAGGCCTTCATAGTCTAGCTTTGACGTTTTGATTTCAACCAACACAGACACAAGGAGAGTAAAATGGACGCACTCGGCATGATAGAAACCAAAGGGCTCGTGCCCTGCATTGAGGCCGCGGACGCCGCGGTCAAGGCCGCCAACGTCAGGCTTGTCGGCTACGAGAAGATCGGCAGCGGGCTTGTGACCGTT
Organism: uncultured Elusimicrobiales bacterium; assembly: GCA_964413345.1. Taxonomy (GTDB): domain Bacteria; phylum Elusimicrobiota; class Elusimicrobia; order Elusimicrobiales; family Elusimicrobiaceae; genus CAYPTM01. The sequence goes on along the minus strand of CAYPTM010000005.1, from coordinate 1,692 downwards.
CTGTTCCGCGGCGATGTGGCCGCCTGCCGGGCCAGCTGCGACGCCGGAGCCGCCGCCGCCCAGCGCGTGGGCGAAGTGGTGTCCGTGCACGTGATACCGCAGCCGCACGGCGACCTGGAAGGGAAGATGCCCATCTCCCTGCCGGCCGGCAAGGGCAAGTAAATCTGTTCCCCGGGCCCGCCCGCTTAAGGCGGGCCGGCCCGGAAAGAGAAGGACGCTCCGGCGGACCAGTCCGCCCGGGGCGCCGTGGAGGAAACAATGCTTTTCGCCAGAGTTACCGGCAGCGTCGTCTGCACCCGCAAGGACGACAGGCTGGTCGGCACCAAGCTGCTGATGGTGCAGCCAGTCGACCTTGAGAACAAGCCCAAGGGCAATCCGCTGGTCGCGGTGGACGCGGTCGGCGCGGGCACGGGCGAGTTGGTGCTTATAGTGCAGGGCTCTTCCGCGCGCCAGACCTCGCGCACGGAGAACAATCCCGTGGACGCCACCATTTTCGCCATCGTTGACACGGTGGAGAAGGGCGGCTCCGTCGTTTTCAGGAAAAGTGAGGACGGCGCCAAATGAAGCAGGAAGACATAGCCCAGATAGTATCGGCAGTTTTGAAGCGCCTGGAGCAGAACCCCGAGGCTGCGCGCGTGCTGTCGGCCCCGGCCCAGGAAGCGCAGTCCGGCGGCGGGGTGTTCCCCACCGTGGACGGCGCGGTGCTCGCGGCCGAGGCCGCGCAGACCGTTTTCCAGGACCTCGGCATCGAGGCCCGCAAGAAGATACTTGACGCCATGCGCCAGGTTTCCGTGGCAAATGCCGAGAAGTGGGCCAAAATGGCCCAGCAGGAAACCGGCATGGGCCGCTGGAAAGACAAGGTGCAGAAGAACCTCATCTGCGCCCTCAAAACCCCGGGCGTGGAGGACCTCTCCGCCAAGGCCTATACCGGCGACAAGGGACTTACTCTCGTGGAATACGCGCCCTTCGGCGTGGTCGCCGCGGTCACCCCTTCCACCAACCCCGTGGCTACCGTCATAAGCAACGCCATAGCCATTCTGGCGGCTGGCAACTCGGTGGTGTTTTCCCCGCATCCGGCGTCCAAAAAATCCGTGCAGGACGCGGTGCGCGCGCTGGGCGCGGCGGTTGTTTCCGCCGGCGGCCCGGCCAACCTCATCACCACCATAGAGAACCCGACGCAGGAGTCCACAAAGGAACTGCTTTGCCACCCGCGCGCCAGGATGACGCTCGTCACCGGCGGGCCCGCAATAGTGAAGGTGGCCATGACCGCCGGCAAGACCTGCAAGGTCATAGCTGCCGGACCGGGCAATCCGCCCGTCGTGGTGGACGATACCGCCGTTTTCCCGGACTGCGCCGAGAACATCATCACCGGCTGCGGTTTTGACAACAACGTCCTCTGCATAGCCGAGAAGGAAGTCATCTGCCTCGAAAGCGCGCGGGAAAAATTTCTCGCCGCCATGCGCGGAGACAAGCGCGGCTACGAGCTTAACGCCGAGCAGATGGAGAAGCTCACCAAAATCGTGATACAGGACGCCGGCCCCGGCAAGGAGCCCCGCGTCAACCGCGATTTCGTCGGCAGGAACGCCAACGTGATAGCGAAGGCCATAGGGCTCGACCTTTCGGACGACGTGCTGGTCCTGTGGGGCGTGGTGCCCAACGACCATCCCCTCGTCTGGACGGAACAGCTCATGC
>CAYPTM010000004.1:0-28517 GCA_964413345.1 uncultured Elusimicrobiales bacterium | reverse complement strand
TATCCTTACACTTTTAACGTGTGCCGGCCCGCTTTTATTGCATGGCCGCTTCATGACTTCCAGACTGCTATAATTGATTATATATAAGGAGCAGGCATTCCATGTCATTGTTGGATCATACTTTCCGTTCGCTTTCCCATCGCAACTACCGCCTCTATTTTACCGGGCAGGGCCTTTCCCTTGTGGGGACATGGATACAGACCACGGTGCAGGGCTGGCTGGTCTACAGCCTGAGCAAATCCTCTTTCGCGCTGGGGCTCGTGGGCTTCTGCAGTCAGGCGCCCGGCCTTGTTCTGGGGCTTTACGCCGGAGTCCTCGCGGACCGCTTTGACCGGCGGCGTGCCCTGATGCTCACCCAGACCGTCGCCATGGCGCAGGCGGCCGCCCTCGGCGTACTGACGCTGTCGGGAACCGTGCAGGTCTGGCACATAATGCTGCTCAGCGCCCTTGCCGGGATAGCGGTCGCGTTCGACATGCCGCTTCGCCAGAGTTTTGCCGTCGAGCTTGTCGGTCCGCGCGATTTGGGCAACGCGCTGGCGCTTAATTCAATGGCATTCAACGCCGCGCGCATTATCGGCCCCGCGCTGTCCGGCTTCCTGGTCGGTTGGGTGGGTGAGGGCGCGTGTTTCCTTATAAACGCCGCGTCTTTCCTCTTCGTCCTGCGCGCGCTGCACGAAATCCGCCTTCCGCCCAAGGTTGCGCGGCAGACCCATCCTCCGGCGTGGCAGTCCCTGAAAGAGGGACTCCGCTACTGCAGGGACATGCCTTTCATCCGCAACCCCATCATCCTTCTGTCGGCTGTCAGCCTGGTCATAATGCCGCTTATGCTTATGCTGCCCGTGTTTGCGGTCGAGCAACTGAACGGCGGCCCGAAAACTTACGGCATGCTCATTTCCTCCATAGGCGTGGGGGCCCTTCTGGGCGGGGTGACGCTGGCCTCGCGCAAAAAGCACCGCCGCATGGGCGGTTTCATAGTCGTAAGCTCCTTCCTGTACGGCGGGTCCATGCTGGCGCTGTCCTTCGTGCACGGGATATGGCCCGCCTGCCTGTTGCTCCTCTTCGCGGGCATGGGCATGATGCGCCAGAACGTGGGTTCCAACACCCTTATCCAGAGCCTGGTCCGCAATGAGATGCGCGGCCGCGTCATGAGCGTGTACGTCATGACCTTCGTCGGGTTCGCTCCGCTGGGTAGCCTTATCCTTGGAAAGCTGTCGCAGCATTTCGGGATTGCGGTCACCATGCGCGCCGGGGCGGTGTGGTGTCTTGTGGCGGCAGTGTGGTTCGTCAGCCGCATAGAGGAAATGCGCCGCGCGGCCATGGCCGTTCCGGAAGCGGCTTTAGAGGATAACGGGGAAAAGTTGTCGTTGATTTAACGGTTTGGCGTCAGCGTTTGCTGTCGCCGGTAAGCGTCCTGCCCTTCAGCATCAGCATTACAATCAGGAAGAATATCAGGAAGGCCTGGAACAGCAGCAGCGTGGTTCCAAGGCCGGTCTGGGTGTAATGTATTGTCCACGCCGCCAGGCCGAGGCAGATGTTAAGCAGCACTATGAAGCCGACGCTTTCCTGAACGGAAAACCCCAGTTTCATCAGGCGGTGGTGGAAATGATCCTTCCCCACGTATTCCAGCCACTGCCTGACCGTCCGGACCGCGCCGCGCCTTATGCGGGCCACCGTGATATAGACTATGTCGAATATCGGTATGCCAAGCACCAGGACCGGGGTGGCTATGGCGGTAAGGTTGTTGTGTGCCGGCGAGCCGCCCAGCAGGGCGAAGCCCGCCAGCATGAAGCCGATGAAGGTGCTGCCGCAGTCACCAAGGAAAGCTTTTGCTGGGTGCCAGTTCAGGCGGAAGAAGCCGAGGCACGCGCCGGCCAGCGCGGCCGACAGGACCGCGAGCGCGGGCTGGGACGATGCTGCCGCCAGCCCCATGGTGAAGAGAGCTGACGTTATGCCGAGGGCGCAGGCCAGTCCGTCTATGCCGTCCAGGAAGTTGAAGGCGTTTGTCACGCCTACAAGCCACAGCACGCTGAGGAGAAATGCCGCCACCTGCCCCCCGGGCCAGGCCAGAAGGAATTCTATTCTTATCCCGCAGGCCGCAACCAGCGACGCCGCCGCAAGCTGCACGAAAAGACGGAAGGTAGCCGGGAGGCCGCGCATGTCGTCCGCCAGGCCCAGCAGAAAAATTATCGTCCCGCCGGCCAGCAGTCCCCATAGCTGGGGGCTGAACACCTGATTGCGCCATACCGCGAAGACGAAGGCCAGATAGACCGCCACACCGCCTATCCGCGGAGTGGGAACCGTGTGCACTTTCCGGGCGTCCGGCCTGTCCATGGCGCCTGTGCGGCGCGCCAGTTCCACCGAAACCGGCCCCAGCAGTATGGAAGCGAAGAAGGCGATGAAGGAGATGTAGAACCAGCGGAAGCCCGTTTCCCATGACAGGGCCGAAAGGCCGCCGGGGGGGAGTATGGCCAGAAGCAGGACAAGCCCGCCGGCCGCTACGGCCAGTTCCCGCTTGTCCATCCCCTTGGCTTTAAGTTTTTCCATCCGCGTTCCCCTAAAGTCCGAGAATGTGGTCCAGCGCGAGGCGGTGCGGCATGAAGCCTTCCGCGAATTTGACGCGGTTCTGCATGCCTCGGTATATGGCGGTGCTCTGCGCGCTTTCCAGTATGGAGAGATGGGGGATGTTCGTTTTGTCCACCTGCGAGCGGTGGCATTTCAGTAGTTCCAGCTTGCGGGGCAGCTCCTGCCCGATGTCGCTGAACACGGAGGGGGCGAAATCGATTGTGCTGGGGCCTTCATAAAAGAGAAAACTGCGGACGCCGCGCCCGGCGGAAAGCGCCGCCGTGCCTATCTGCCTGTGGTCCTGATGTGTGTCCTGCGGATAGTGGCAGAAAACCATGTCGGGCTTCACGCGCACTATGGCCGTTTCGATTATCCTTATAATCTCGCGGGAAATAGGCAGGTTGGTATCCTCGAAGCCGCCCCACATCAGATTGGCCCCGAGTATTTTCGCGGCGGAGAGCTGTTCGGCCACGCGGGTCTGTTCCTCGCCGCCGGCCCCGCCCTGCGTCATTACAAGCAGGTTCATCCCGCAGCCTTTGTCCGCCAGCTTGAGCAGCGTGCCGCCGCAGCCGAATTCCATATCGTCGGGGTGGGCCCCTATCACCAGTATGTTCATGGCTAACCGTTCCCTTCCATGCTGAGCAGCGCTTCCTTCACGGTCGGCGCGCCGACCGTGCGTTCGTTTTTCGAAAACGCCGTCATCAGGCTCATGTGGCACATGTTGTTTATCCAGCGCGGTATGCCGCCTGAACGCTGGAATATGACGGCGAGGGCCTCGTCGTTGAAAAGGCCGGGTGCCGAGCAGGCTATGCCGAGGCGGTGGTTGATGTAGGCGCGCGTCGTCGCTTCGTCATAGGGGCCGAGGTGGCATTTTATCGCCACGCGCTGGTTGAACTGCTTGTTGGATTCTATCTTGTCGCTCAGTTCCGGCTGGCCTACCAGCACCAGCGAGACAAGATATGATGTTTCGGTCTGATAGTTCAGCAACAGCCGCAGTTCCTCGAAAACGCCCTTTTCCTCGATGGTATGGGCCTCGTCGATTATTATCACCGCGTGCTTGCCGTCGCTGGCTATTTCCTTTATCGTCTTCTCCAGCGCCATAAGCACGTCGGCCTTCTGGCGGGAAATCTCCGTGTCCTTGAAGCCGTGCTGTATCATCCGCAGCATATCGAGATTGTCCAGCTGCGGATTTGTCACCAGCGAAAAGCGGTAGCCTTCGTTGTCCAGCTCTTTTTTCACCGCCTGGACCACCATGGTCTTGCCGCAGCCGTAGACCCCGGTCAGCACGGCGCAGGAACGTTTCTCCCGCAGGACATAGGCTATGCGCGCGAAGGCTTCGGCGTGCTGTTCGTCCTCATAAAAGAATTTCGGGTTGGGCGTGTTGTCGAACGGCATGGCCGAAAGGCCGAAAAATTGCTGGTACATGGGTATTCTCCAAAAGGACTACCTATTACATACAATAGGGTAGCAGTTTGACCGCTAAACCGCCACCTGCCGCACGCCGGTCAGGCTTGCCGGGACAGGGTTTCGATGACGGCTTTAATAACCTGCCCGGTTTCCTTCTCCGTCAGCGCGGGGTAGAGCGGTATGGACAGGGCGCTCGCGTAAGCCTCTTCCGCGCCGGGGAATTCGCCGGAGGACCGGCAGTCCAGATGCAGCGGGCGGAACACGGGCATTCTTGCCGCTATCCCGCGGCGTTCAAGCCTTGAAATGGCGTTCCCCGGGGTCATTTGCCTTAGTTTCAGCACGTAGCGGAAGTATATCCGTCCCGGTAGCCGGGCAGGAATGGCGGCTGCTGGCAGATTTCCAAAGGCCTTGTCGTAGCGGCGGGCAATCGCATCTCGGGCCGCAATAAAACTGTCCAGCCGTTTTAGCTGGGCAAGGGCTATGGCGGCGTGCAGGTCGGACAGCTTCGCGTTTTGCCTGACCATGTCCGGAATTTTGCCGTCGTATTCCCGCAGGTCCGCCGCTCCATCCACGATGGCGCGGCTGTCTGACAGAATCAGGCCGCCTTCTCCCGCCGCCATGAGTTTGGTGGCGTAGAAGGAAGTAACGGCGGCGCTCCCGAACGTTCCGGCCATTTTTCCGCCGGCGCGCGCGCCGAAGGACATGGCCAGGTCTTCTAAAGTGAATAATTCCCCCGTCCACTCGGGAAGAGTTTGCGCCAGCCCGAACATATGCGGCACTATGATGGCTTTGGTGCGGCGGGTTAGGCGCCTGCGCGCGTCTGAAAAATCGATGTTGAAGGTTGTCGGGTCCGTGTCGCAGAGAAGCGGCTCAAGCCCCGCGAGTTTTGCCGCGTGCCACAGCGCGGAGCAGACATAGGACGGCATCAGCACTTGCGCGTTATCCGGAAGGCGTGCCGCCCGGAGCGCGAGCGTCAGCGCGGAAAGGCCGGAGGACACCGCCGCGCCGTATTTCAGGCCCAGCTTTTTCGCGGCGGCTTTTTCCAGCTCCCTGGCTTTCGGTCCAGAGGCCAGCTGTCCGCCTGCCAGAACCTTCAGCACCGCGTTTTTTTCCGTTGGGCCGATTTGCGGCCTCGAATGTGGAACGGTCTTCATTTGACGTCCTCCAGAAGTTTGCGCGCGTCGTCGCCCAGATTGAACACAGCGTCCAGCGCGCTCAGGAAAGGCGTGAAATCCCCTCCCGGCTGGAAATAGGAGGGGTGGGAAAATTCCTGAAACAGTACCCGTATGCCGGCTTTCTCAAAAAGGCCCATGTCCATGTAATCCTTCCCTCCGGCGCCCGCGAGATATGTGTCGGCCTTGAGCATTTTGCAGAGGTTTACCAGTCTTTCACTAGAAACCCCTCCCGGTTTGAGTTCCGACGAAAAAACGAGCGGGGTCGTCACCCCGAGTTTGCCCCGCAGATAGTTCACGCTTTCCATGTTGACCGGGCAGAGAAAGTCCCACTCGCGGTTGTAGAACTCCCACATTTCCGTCATGGTGTTTTCAAATGCCGGTGACTTGGCGTACGCACCCTGCAGGGCCTTCAGGTGCTTTTCCCGCCAGGGTACGGCGCTGTTTGTCCGCACTTCGTTGATGTTCTGTCCGAAATTATGGAGGACAGGCACTGTCAGCCACTGCGGGCCGTCATGCGCGCGGATGCGATTGCGGTTCTGCCATTCGTTCTTCTTGAACTGGACGTCGTCCAGCATGACGAAAACGTCGGCCTGCCGCATTTTGGCGAAGTAGCCAAGCCATGGCATGAACTGAGGCTGGTGCGCGGCCAGTATCATTTGCCCTCCGCGAAAAACACCGGGTTGGCGAACGCCATGGCGTTTACGTCGGACACCATGGCTCGTATATATCCTTTCTTCAGTCCGGCGTTGGCGTCCGGTATGCGCAGCTCCGCGGGCAGCGGCCTTACTTCGTCGAATATGAGCGTGCCGTTGCGTACAATCCTGATTCTGGCGGACGGCAGCTTGTTTTCCAGGGAGCGCACTCCTACTGTGAGCTCAAGCGGTCCGCTCGCGGATATGCTGTCACCGAAGGAAGCCGTTCCGCCCAGCGTGAATGTGGAAAATTCTATGGTTCCCCTGTCCGAGGCTGCGACGGCCTGAAAGTGGCCTTGTTTCAGGGCCTTAAGTATGGCCGGGCGGCTTTTGTCCGCCGCGCTGGCGAGCATGTAGAGGCTGTCCAACTGCGTGCCCAGATAACCCGGGGCGATGAAGTCTGTTTCCGCGTAGGCGAACGGCGGCAGTTTCCTTTTGCCGTTAATGTAATCCATCAGTGCTGTGTCCCACTCCTGCCCGGGTTCCGGCATATGCTTGTATCCTTCCATGACCACGGCAAAACCGTCGGTTTCGGGAACTTTTTCCAGCGCGTCGGCATAACGCGCGGTTGTATGACTGGCGCGGGAATTTATCTGCTGCGGTTTGTCCCAGGAAGGGGAATCCGGGTGCGCCCATACTACCAGCGCCCCTTTGCTTTGTCCGTATTCTGCAAGTGCCGAATAGGGCGCCCATGGCGTATCTTTCAAATGCATGGAATAGGGGAATCCATAGAAAGGAAAATTGGCGGTGAAGCATACGGCCCCGATTGCAAGCACTATGTGTCCCTGTTTCCTGCGGCCCTTGCGGTACAGGAAAAAAGCCGAGGACAGCAGGAGCAGCGGCCACATGGACAGCGGTTTCCAGGGCATGGCGCGGCTGTTGCCCATCACAGGAAGGCGCTCATAGTCGGCCGCGTTTTCCATGCCCGCAAGCAGCATGTGGCGGTTCCAGTCGTGCATTGTTATATGTTTCAGGGGCGAGCCGCTCCACCTGTAGTAGGCCGCCGCCTCCACGCCGGGGAACAGCGCTACGTCCGGATACGCTTCACGCAGACGGTTGATTTCGGAGAGGTATTTGCCCGGCCCGGCTGAGAGGACGGAATTCCTGCTTATCGTGTAGCGTATCACGCCTTCAAACGGAGGCATGTTGTATTCCCATCGGCCCAGCGCCGTATCCGTCAGGAACACCGCGTCGATGCCGCGCTGTTTTGCGTTTTTGACGATTTCCTCAACGGGGTAGGAACTGCCGTGGCTGTAGGCGCTGTGTATGTGCAGAACGGCCTTGACTTCGGCCGCCCGCGCGGGGACTGCCGCAATCAGGAGGAGAAAGGATAATGCTATTCGCGCCATATTTTCCAGTAATGGTTTTTAAGCTGTTCAAGCATGGATGCTTCCGAAAATCTTGGGTGGCGCGTGTCGTCCGGGCTCATCACCCAGCCGGTTCCCGCCGAGCCTAGTTTTGAAACCAGCCCCGGGTCGTTTTCCAGCCGGAGCAGCGCACGGTAGAGTCCCTCCTCGTCGCCTGGCTGGACCAGAATGCCGGTCATGCCGGCAAGCACCACGTCCGGTATGCCGCAGACGGAAAAAGCTGCCGGCGGTACGCCAAGGGCCTGCGCCATTACAAGAGTGCGGCCCATGCCCTCATTGAGGGACGGCTGTGCCAGCACGTCGCAGGAGGCAATCCAGCGCCACGGGTCTTCCTGATAACCGGCAAAATATACCGCGTCGTCTATTTTGAGCTGTTCGGCCAGTTTCTTCAGCGCGGCTTCGTCCTCGCCGGTGCCGATTAGAAGCAGGCGGCAGTTGCTGCGCCGCATATACAGCTTGCGGAAGGCCCGCAGGAGATGCGGCACTCCCTTTACCGCCGTGAGCCTGCCGCAGAAACCGACCACGAAAGCGTCCCTTTCGAAACCGCACTGTCGGCGTACGAGCGTTTTGGCCTCGGCGCGGGACACCACATCCAGATAGCGCATGGCGCGGGACGTGTCCACCCCGCTGTGTATGCATGTCCATTTCATCATGTGGCCTATGCCGGCCTCGCTGCTTTCCCGGGCTTCGCCGCGGGTCAGTGCTATCAGGGAATCGGTTATGGAGGCGGTAAGCCTTTCGGCCCACAGGTAAAGTGTGGTTTCCAGTTTGCCGAAATAGCCGTACAGCACATGGCCGTGCGGCGTGTGGATTATCTTTACGTCGCGTCCGCAGCGGCGTTTGTACAGCCAGCCGGCCCAGCGGCCAAGTATGCCGGCTTTTGATGTGTGCGTGTGTATGATGTCGGGGCGCAGTTCCCCGTAGGCTTTCAGAAGGCCGAAGAAAGCTTTTATGTCGTTCAGCGGATTGAGGCTTCTCGTAAGCGAGGGTATGACGCGCACCTTTTCGGCGTTTTGCGGGGCGGGTGTGTCCTGCCCTCCGGGACCGCATATAAGCATGCTTTCCAGCGTTTCCGTGTCCGCGCGGAAGACGCTGGTCCCGGTGTTTTCAGCCGAGCCGCCCCAGTCCACCCGAGTGATGACGTGCACTACCCTGAGTTTTTTCATCCGTATATCCTGTCCCATAAGTCCATGGAGGCTTCGATGACCTGGCGCACGGAGGTGTTGGCCATGCATCTGTTGCGGCGGCATATGTCCAGGTCGCACGGCGAGCAGGGGGCTTCATCCGCCTTCACAAGGCGCATTCTGTTCGGGTCGGGCGAGTACGGGCCGTCCTTTTCGGCGTTCCCCGGGCCGATGAGGCACACGCACGGCACCTTCAGCGCGTTGGCCGTGTGCAGTACTGAAGAGTGGACTGTAATCAGCAGGGAGAGGCGTTTTATGAGGGCGGCGGTTTCGTCGTAGGTGAGCGCCCCGGAGGCGTTTATCGGCTTGTGGGCCATGGCCCTGACAAGTTCATCCGCCAGCCTGCGGTCTGAATGGCCGCCAAGGACCACGAATTTGCAGCCGGTTTTTTCCTGAAGCGCGGCGGCCACCTGCGCGAAACGGGCGGAATTCCACAGCCTTGTCCGGCGGGCCGAGGCGGGGTTTATCCCCACAAGCCGGTCCTTTTCTGTTACGCCGTTGGCCGAGAGAAAATCCGCCGCCGCCCGTTCGCTGTCCTGCGCGAACCATATGGCGCTTTTTTCTTTCGGGAAGGTCTTTGCGCCCAGCAGGGCGGCCAGTTCAGCGTAGTAATCGCTCTGGCATTTCCCGTCGCCGTCTCGTTCCTCTACCGAAATATCGAAGAAGGAGCCGTAACCCCGGTAATTCCGTCCGGCGGATGCCGTCGGCCTTATCAGTGAGAAGAGGGCTCGCATCTTTAGCGAGCCGGACAGCGTTCCTATGCCGTAAAGGTTCAGTGCCGCGTCGAAACGGCGGCGGCGCAGTTTTAAGGCAGTAGACAGGGCAGCGAAGATGCCATTCGGGGATGACGGTATTGCAAGCTCTTCGTCCACGTAAGGGCACAGTTTGGCGTAAGGCAGGCTTTTGGGAGAGACCAGCAATGTTATTTTGGCGTCCGGGCGCGCGAAACGGATGGCCTTGAGCGCGGCGGCGGCCATTACCAGGTCGCCTATGCCGGCGGCAAGGACAAGCAGAATGCTTCTGGCGTTTTTCATGTCAGACGCTTGCGCCATAGGCCTCCATCCAGGTCTCCAGACATAGTATAGCCCATATGAGGTCGGCCCGGTTTTCCCGCCCGCTGTAATGCCGCTCAAGCAGCCTGTCCACCGCGGCGGGGGAGAATATACCGCGCCGCTTCGTTCGTTCTCCGGAGAGAAGTTCCAGCGTCATGGGGCGCAGTTCGTGCCTCAGCCATCGCGGCAGCGGAACCATGAAGCCCTGCTTCCTCCTGCCGAGCACTTCGTCCGGCACGAAACCCTTCAGGGCGCGCCGCATGAAGCCTTTCATCTCTCCGCCCGGCATTTTCTCCCGCGAGGAGAGGGAGAGGGAAAACTCCAGCATTTTCAGGTCGCAGAAAGGCACGCGCAGTTCCAGCGAGGAAGCCATGCTCATCTTGTCGGCCATCATAAGCAGGTCGTCCGGCAGGTAGGTCAGCGTGTCCAGCGTGGCAAGCCGCTGTATGGCGTCGCCGCCGGGCAGTGAGGCGAAAAACTCCCTGTTGCGGGACAGCGGGTCGGCCTTTGCCAGCTCCCTGAACGAGGGGGACAGCAATTCTGTTTCCTCTCCGCCGCGCAGGAATGTGGTCCAGCCAAGATAAAAATCGGGTTCCCCTTTTTCCAGTCCGGACGTAAAACGTTTTGCCCAGTTCGACAGGTCCCGTCCGGTTCCGCTTTCCCCCAGCATTCCCGCGCAGGCCGATGCCGCGCCAAGCAGCGGCCCCGGCAGGCCTTTAAGACGGTAATACCAGCGGGTGCCCATATACCGCGGATAGCCGAGGAAGAGCTCGTCCCCCCCTATGCCGGCAAGGGCCACCGTGGCCTTGCTCCTCGCGTGCTTTGATATAAGGTAAGTGACTATGGCGCTTGAGTCGGCGTGCGGTTCATCAAGCTGGCTCGCAATCGTCGGCAGCAGTTCCGCCGCGTCCGGATTGACGATTATCCCGGTATGGTCCGCGCGGAAGGCCTCCGCCGTGCGGGAAGCCGTGTCCAGCTCGTTGTATGAGCTGTCCTCTTCCCGGTCGTAGCCTATGGAAAATGTTTTCGCCCGCCCGCCAAGTTCCGACATGGCGGCAACTATCGCGGAAGAATCCAACCCCCCGCCGAGGAACGCGCCGAGGGGGACGTCGCTTATCATGTGGCGGCGGACCGAATCCTTCAGCGTGGAAAGGAACATCTCCCTGTTTTCCCCGAAGCTTCTTCCGGCCGGCGCGGGGTCAGGCATGGACCAGTATTTTTCTACAGAGGTTTTGCCGTCCCGCCATAGCAGCAGGTGCCCCGGTTCCAATTTGGCCGCGTCGCGGAAAGCCGTCATGGGCGAAGGTATGTAAAGCAGGCGCAGGTACGCGGCTATCGCGTCCGGGTTTATTTTCCTGCCGAGCAGCGGAACCGGCATGAGCGCCTTAAGTTCCGATGCGAAAGCCAGCCTGCTCCCGTTCACGCAGTAATAAAAGGGCTTTATGCCAAGCTGGTCCCGGGCCGCCAAAAGCTGGCGTTTGCCGGAGTCCCACAGCGCGAAAGCGAACATCCCCTCCAGTTTTTGCGCGCAGGACTTGCCATATTTCTCGTAGAGGTGGACTAGCACCTCCGTGTCGCTGGCAGTGCGGAAGCGGTGGCCGCTCTTTTCAAGTTCCACGCGCAGTTCCCTGAAATTATAAATCTCCCCGTTGAACACCACGCAGATGGAGCGGTCCTCGTTGTAGACGGGCTGGTCGCCGGTGGACAGGTCTATGACCTTCAGCCGCCTCATCCCGAGGGAGATTTCACCCGAGCAGAAAAAACCGTCGCTGTCGGGCCCCCGGTGCCGCAGGAGCCCCGCCATTTTCTCTATCAGGCCGGGCTGTTCGAACCCGGCGAAGCCGCATATGCCGCACATTATCCCAGCACCTCGCAGACGGCCTTTCTCATCGCCTCTTCGGTTACAAGGGAAAGCGGATTACCGCGGGCGACGGCGCACTTCTCCCCGAGCGGAGCGAAACGCACGGGGTCTGTCGGCCCCATGGTGGACGCGTTCGGCACGCCCAGCGCGCATGCCATGTGAAGCGGGCCGGAATTGTTGCCGACGAAAAGAGCCGCTCCCTCTATCAGCGCAGCGGTCATGAGCGGGTCCCCGCCGAAGTAGGAGGGGCGGTCCGGGGCGGCTTCCCTGAGAAGCTCCAGCTCATCTGGCCCGCCTACCGCGAGGGTTCGCATCCCTTTATACTTTTCAAGAAAGGCCGCGATGCCGGCGAATCTTTCCGCTGGCCAGCGTTGGGACTGGTAATGTCCGCCGGGGTGTATTACCGCGTAGGGGTGGCCTGCCAGCCCGGCAAGTTTCAGGAAATCGGAAGCGGCTGTTTTTACCGCGCTGTCGAAATATATCTCGGGCTTTTTCATGGGGACGCTTATGCCGAGCGCGGAGAGGATGTCCCACAGTTCCCGCGTGAAATGCCTGTTCCCCTTCGCGGGGACCGGCAGGTCGAAGAGCTCGCCCCGTCCGGCTATGTCGAAACCGCAGGAAATTCGGGCGCCCGCATCCGCGCAAAATCTTGCGGTGGCGAGCGGGTAATCGTAATGGAGGTCTATGGCGAGGTCGAATTTCTCCGCCCGGAGTTTTTCGAGCAGGCCGGAACGGAGGGATTCATCCCATTCCACGGTTTCAGAAACGCCGGGGTTGAAGCGGACCATCCGCAGCGGTCCTTTTGAGGCGAGCATGGTCAGGCGCGCGCCGGGAAAAGCCTCTTTCATCGCCGCTATGAAAGGCGTTGTAAGGATCATATCGCCCAGCCTGTCTGTGCGGATAAGGAGAATTTTAGAAATACCCCCCGGGTTGAAGGTGTTCCGTTTTTTCAGCAGGCCGGCCAGCCGGAGGAGGGGCAGTCTCGCAGCCAGGAAGGCGGTCTTGAGCGCGGCTTTCATTTTGCCCTCCCCCTGTCCGAAAGTGAAAGGTAGAACTCCTCATGGTTGAGGGCGCAGGCCCGGGGAGAGAACATTTCCAGGGCCCGTTCCTTCGCGTGATGGCTCATCCTTGCAAGTTTTTCCCTGTCCGCGTCCAGTTCAGCAAGACGGCGCGCAAGCGTGTCCGGGTCGTCCGGCGGTATAAGATATCCGGTCAGGCCATCGGTCAGCGCCTCGACATTGCCGCCGAGCGGGGTGGCAAGCACGGCGCGGCCGCAGGCCATTGATTCTATGATGACGCGGGCCAGTCCTTCCTTCCATATTGTCGGCAGGACCGTTACGTCCCCGGCGCCGTAGGCGTCGCGGGCGTCGGCCAGTCTGCCGGTGAAGACCGTTCTCGCCCTTATGCCGAGTTCCTCGGCAAGCAGTTGCAGCGGGCCGCTTTCGGGGCCTTCCCCGGCTATCAGGCAGGTCGCGGACGGCAATTTCGCTATGGCCCTGAGGAGGGTATCGGCTCTTTTCCCCTTTACCAGTTGTCCGGCGAATACGGCGCAGAACGAGTCCTGCGGAATGCCGAAGCGGTTCCGCAGATATTCCCTGTCGCGCGCGGAAAAATCCTTCGGGGCCGCGCCGCTGTAAATGACCGCCACGCTGCAGCCCGGCGGCGGGGAAAAGCGTTCCGCCGTTGCCTTTGAAACGCATATTATCCCGTCGCACAGTTTCGGCAGGAGCCAGTCCCACCAGCGGCCGGAATCGGACACGCGGGCGTGGAACACGGATTTTGTTCCGGCCATTCTCGCGGCGAGCGCCGCGTAAAGGCCCGCCTCCACGGTGTCGCCGTCTATAAAGTCGGCTCCTTCTCGGAACGCCAGCCGCGCTATCCGGTGCAGTGCGATCGCCTGTCTCCATAAAGCCGGACATTTAGGGTTCGGCAATGGCAGGAAGAGCGTCGGAACGTCCAGCTCCTTCATCTCTCTTGAAAAGCCGCCTTCGGCGGGGCAGACCGCGACCGGCGTCACCCTGTTCCTGTCCAGATGGCGCAGTATCATGATAAGCGACTGCTGCCCTCCACCCACCAGCTCGGAGTGCGCGCAAAGGAACAGCACCTTCAGGGGGCGGACGTTATTCCCAGCCATAAAGCTCCAGGAGCGCGCGTTTAAGCGCGCCGGTTGAAAATCTTTTTTCGTAAATGGCTCGGCCGGCTTCGCCCATCGCATCCCGCAGCGCGGGCTGTTCTTTCAGGCTGAGCAGCGCGGCTGACAGCGCCTCCGCGCTACCGGTTTCGAAGAGCAGTCCGTTTGTTTTGTTCTCTATCACTTCCGGTATGCCGCCTGCGGTGGAACCCACCACAGGCCTTCGCGCGGCCATCGCTTCCGCCAGCGTAAGACCGAAGCCTTCCCTTACGCTTGGCAGAACGCAGACGTCGCAGGCGGCGTAGTAAGGCTGCATGTTTTTCACGCATCCCTCAAAACGGATTTCGCCGGCAAGACCGGCTTTTATCGCGGCCCGCTCCAAATCAGCCCGCAAAGGTCCGTCGCCCGCCAGAAGCAGGGTGAAATCGGCGCCGCGCTTTTTTATGAGCGCCGCCGCGTCCAGAAGCGTGGCGTGGCCTTTCTGCTCGCGCAGCGAGGCGGCGCAAAGAATGACGAAAGAGCCGGCCCCGATGCCAAGCGCTTCCCGCGCCACCAATCTGTCCGGCGGGGCGAAATCCGCCGCCGCGTTGTAGAGGACGCGCCGTTTGTTTTCCGGTATGTTCCAAAGCCTGCCGGTTTCTTCGGAAACCGCCCTTGAGCAGCATACGAAGGCTGTGGTTTTCTGGATGAGGAATCTTTCCCGTGCCAGACGGAGCGAATTCAGCTTTTCCGGCAGGGAATGGGCGTGAGCGAAAACTTTCGGGATGTTGCCGGCGGCAGCGGTGGCAAGCCTGCCCAGGACAGAAGCCGCAAAGCCGTGGCAATGGACTATTTCCGGTTTTGCGTGCGACAGGGACTTGGCAAGGCCCGGTACGGCAAGTATAACCGCACCGGCCGGAAGGCCGGTTATGCGCGTCTTTATTCCGGCGGCGGAAAGTGCGTCGTACACGGGGCCGCCAGCCTTCAGGCACCATACTTCCGTGTCTCGGCCCGCGGAGGCAAGGCACAGCGCCATGTGCTGGACCATTTTTTCGGCCCCGCCAATGCCAAGGTCTTCAATTATGTGTATGACCTTTCCCATTTTTCAGTCCGTCATTTTGGATAGCATTCTGGCGATTCTTTTGGAATAGGTGTGCCGGGCCTCCACTTCAGCCCGCCCCGCCTCGCTTATCGCCTGTCGTATCGCCGGTCTCGCAAGATAAAATTCAACCCGCTCCAGCAGTTCCTGCTTCGTCTCGAAATAGTCGCAGTGGACGTTGCGTTCAAAAAGCTTCAGGGCGTCGGGCTGGGGGTCGCTCAGCATAAAACCGCCGGAGCCCATTGTTTCGTAAATGCGCGGTCCGGCCTGATTTGTGGGGCAGAGGTCGTAATGGGCGCAGATGGTTATTGCCGCGCTTTTGAAAAGCGACATCCATTTTTCCGGCCTCACGGCTCCGCCGCGCACGCATTTCCCAAGGGGGGAGTTTCGGGGTATTTTCCCGCTGCCCGGGCCGTAAATTTCGAGGTTGTGTCCGGTCAGGGCGGACAGCATGTCCATGCGCTTGTCGTAGAGCTCGGGATGCAGGCTGCCGACGAAAACTATGTCGGGGCCTCCGCCTTTCGGCAGGGTTTTGGCGGCGGCGAGTATGTCGTCGTCTATGGCGAAGGGCAGAAATTCCGGCGGCCGCTTGAGCGGCGCGCCCGAAAGGGCGTCAATCATCTCGCTCCCGCCGCAGAAAACGTGGTCGAAGGCCGGGCAAAGAGCCGGGCGGGTGTCATTTTCGCGCAGCGCGTCAACGGTCCAGAGCGCCGTCTTTACGCCTAGCGCGGAGATGTCCGCCACGGCCTGCGGCATTGTGCGCTCGCCGCCCGCGACAAGGAGGAGGTCCGGCCCTTCCCTGCGAACCGTCTCCACGAGTTCCGCGTTCATGCGGCGCAGTTCCTTGTCCTCAAGGAAAGGGAGCCAGCGCCGCGCCGTGCCTGATATCCTGTACGCGCGGTTATCGAAGAACACGCATTCCCAGCCGTTTTTGCGGAAGGCGTTTTCGATGTATTCGGTTATGGTCGGGAAATCCGGATTGCGGCAGGTGGATAGCAGTACTTTCATCGCTCATCTCCCAGCGCGCGTTCATATGCCGCCTCATAACGCGCGGCGCAGACTTCCGGCCTGAGGTGCGCCTCGGCGAAGGCTTTAGCTCCCGCCGCCAGTTTCGCCCGCAGCCCGCTGTCTCCGGCCGCTCTGGCAATGGCCTCGGCCAGCGCTTCCGGATTGCCCGCTTCCACCGGCAGGCCCGACCTGCCGTTTTCCAGCATTTCGGCGTTGCCCCCCGCGGTGGTAGCCACGCAGGGCAGGCCGCAGGCGAAAGCTTCGCAAAGCGATACGCTGAGCCCTTCTGTAAGGGATGGCTGGGCGTAAATGTCGGCCGCGGCGTAAAGCGGCCTCATGTTGTCCCGGCCCTGAATGAGTGTCAGCCTTTCCCCCAGACTGGCTTCCCTTAGTATAGCTTCGGTTTTCCGCCTTGTGCAGGGACAACCCGGGCAGTCCGTGTCCTGTCCGGCCAGCACAAGTTTAAGACGGGCGTTTTTCGCGGCGCAGATGGCGAAAGCGCGGGCCAGCTGCTCGTGTCCTTTTACTGGGTGGAAGTTGGCCGCGAAAAAGACCGCGATATCGTCGGGGCCCAGCCCAAGCCCGCCGCGCGCCTGCCGCCGTTCCTCGGGTGTTACCGGGTGGAAGAAACTTTCCTGCGGGGCGTTGTAAATGACAGTTTTGGGTATGCCGTTCAGGGCCGGTGTTCTTTCAAGGCGGTCTTTCAGCGCTCCGCTTACGCAAGTCAGCAGTGAAATCCTGCCGCCCCATTTGGCGTAGTGGGCCGCCATGGTTTCGGCCCAGTCCGCGTAGGAAAAACTGTGCGCCGTCGCCACCAGCCTTACGCCGGGCGGCAGCGCGCGGGCGCATATAAGGTCCGCGTCCCACGAATGGGCATGAACGATGTCCGGGGCGAAAGAGCGTATTTCCTTTTCGGCGAGTCGTATTGTCAGGGTTGCTTTGATGAAAGCCGGGGTCCATGCGGGAGGGCAGGCGCTGTGTATGGCGGTTCCGGACGCGGCCAGTCTGCCGCATACCGTTTCCTCTATGCCCATGTAATGCATAAGGCCGCAGCGGTGTCCGCGCCCGGCCTGTACCCCGGCCAGCAGCTCTATGGCGGAGCTTATTCCGCTTCCGGCCGCGTGTGAAACCGCATGCAGTATTCTCATCAGTAAAACCTTTTAAGAAGTTCCGCGTGCCACGCGGGCCTCTTTCTCAGGAGTCCGGCGTGCACCGTGCATTTGAAGGCGAACAGCGGGCCGTATTCATCCAGGTTCTTCGCTTTCTCGAAATAGACCTTTGCCTTGTCCGCCATTCCGCACTTGGCGCTTTGCAGGCCAAGCACATAGTACCGCATGGCCAGTATGCGCGGCCGGGCGTTGTATGCGTCGGCGTGTTTCTCCAGCATCGCTTCGCGGAAGGCGAGCATTTTCAACGGGTCGGATGACAGGCTGCCCGGCGTGGCGTATATGTCGCACAGGCTTTCCGGCGCGAAGTCGAAGTCCCCGGTCCGCGAAAGGCGGAGCCACAGATCCCAGTCCTCGCAGGTGCCGAGCGATTCGTCGAACAGTCCCGCCTTCTCCAGTTTCGGTCTTGGCACAAGCGCCGTGCTGCCTCCCCCGGTGACGCAGTTGGCCTCCAGCAGGTCGGCCTCGATGTTCCCCCTGCGCGCGGGCCGCGTTTCTCCTGTCTTTATGCCGGTGGCGGGGTCGAAGGTTGAAAAGCCGCAGTATGCGCAGGCCAGCGAGTCTTCCCTTCCCTTGAAAAGGGCCAGCTGTTTCTCCAGCTTGACGGGATGCCAGGCGTCGTCGCTGTCCAGAAAGGCCACGTATCTGCCTCTGGAGGCGTGTATGCCGCTGTTGCGCGCCGCCGCCGCGCCCTTGTTGGAGGTGTGGCGGATTATCTTGACCGCTTCCTTGCCCGTAGCCGCCGCGACGGCGTCAGTGTCGTCGTCTGAACAGTCGTCCACCACGATGAGTTCTATGTCACGCACTGTCTGGGCCAGCGCGCTGCGGACCGCGCGTCCGATATGGCGCGCGGCGTTATGGGCTGGTATTATTACGCTGACTTCAGGCATTTATGTACTTCTCCGATATCCGGCCGCGCAGCCAGTCCTTTATCCCGTCAAGCAGTGCGTCGGCCAGAGCGTTGTCCCCGCGCCGCCGGAGCGCGCGGTATTCTCCCCATATCGTGTTCCTGAGGAAGAAGGCGAGGAAATATGCCTTCTCCGGCCAGGAGGCCAGTCTTGCTTCCATCATCAGGCGCGTGCGCGTCATGTGGTAAAGGCGGAACGCGCCGTTGCCGGATGAGCCCTGCGCCCTGTGCAGGCATCTGGCTTCCGGGCAGCAAAGCAGTTTGAAACCGGCGCGCATTATTCTGACCGACAGGTCCGCGTCCTCCCCGTAGAAAAAATACGGCTCGTGCAGGAGGCCGGTTCTTTTCAGGATCTCGGCCGGGGCGAAAAAAGCCGCGCCGGACACAAAGCCCGTTTCCGTGCAGGTTGCCGGGGCTGTTCTGCGGTGCGATACCAGCCCGCGCCTGAGGTCCACGTTCCCTCCCGCCGAGAGGACGGTGTCCGGCCTGTCGGCGTAGTACTGCACCGGAGCTATGGCCCCTGCGCGCGGGTTTTCCCTCGCGCAGCGGACCAGTTTCTCTATGGCGTCCGGCATCAGTGTCACGTCATTGTTAAGCAGCAGGCAGTAGTCCGCGCCTTTAGATATGGCTGTGTTGACGGCTCTGTTGTTCGGGCGGGCGAATCCGGCGTTTTCTCCGAACTCCAGCAGTTCCGCCTGCGGATATGCCCGCCTGACGAATTCCTGGGAACCGTCTGAAGAGCCGTTGTCCGCTACTGTCACCAGGATGTTTTTCCATGTCTGCGCGGACAGGGCCGAGAGGCACTCCTCAAGGAGCGCCTTCCCGTTCCGGGTAACTATCGTCACAGCAACAGTGTCGTTCATCTGAAAATTCCTATACCGCCCTGCCCACTATGCCCGCCACCGAAACGTGCAGCCGGGATTTCATGAACTCCAGTTCCTCCCGGGAAAACACTTTCAGCAGTTTTATGATGACCAGATATACCGCCGAGAAAAGCACCGCTCCGCCCAGCACCGCGCCTATGAGCGTGGCGCGCCCCGCGCCTTCCAGATGCGGCGCGGCGGCCGTGTGCGCCAGCCATGTTGTGAAACCCGCAGTCGCTCCGGCTGCCAGGAAGGGGGCCAGCAGGCGCGCGAGGCTTGAAAAGGGTATTTTCAGCTCGCGGTGGAGCATGATCTGGAAGCAGAGCGTGCCCGCCGTAACGGCGAGGGCGGTGCCCCAGCCCACGCCAGAAAAGCCGATTTTTTTGAGCAGGATTATGTTTAGCACTATGTTGCCCGCGAGGTTGACTAGCGAGCTCGCCACCATCAGGCTGGGCCTGCCTATGGCTATGCAGGCCGCAGCGCCCACCTGCGCCGTCATGTTAAGCATCCAGCCCGCGGCCAGTATGGAGGTTATGACGGCGGCGCTCTCGTAGCCCGGGCCCACCCACGCGCGCATTATGAACTGGGCGGAGAAGGCTACGAACAGAAATGTCGGTATGGAGAAAAAGGAATGCCACTTCGTGCCCTTGAGGTATGCGTCCATGACCAGGTGCCGGTCCCCTCGCGCCTCGAGCTCGGTGAAGGCGGGCATCAGCGCCGAGATGAGCAGCCCCGACGCCGAAACGCAGAACATCACCAGCGTGTTCCCGAGCTGGAAGTAAGCCAGCATGCCCACCGATAGTATGTAGGTTATTAGCAGCTTGTCCATCTGCATGGTGACCCTGCCGGAAATGCGTGACATCTGGAGCCGCAGGCCGAAGCGGAAGAGCTTTTTGAACGTTTCCATGCAGATGTTGGCCGGGCTGATGCGCAGGCCGGGCAGCAGGTGCCGGATGAAAAGGATATTGGCCGCCGCGTTGAAAAGGGCCAGTGCCGCGCTGTTGAGCACAAGCCCTTTAAGTCCCCAGCCCCTGCTTACCACCAGCAGCACCCCGGCCAGGTTGGGCAGGGTGGCCGCAATGCTCAGGCGGCTGGTCAGGTCCATTCTCTGCAGGCCGGTCACCGCGGCCTGGAACGCGGACACGAAGGTGTTGAAGGCCACTATGCTTATGCCCGCCATGACCACGAAGCGGCCGTCCGAGGCAAGCTCCGGAGGTATGTTGAGCAGCGCGGTTATTTTGTCCAGAAACAGCCAGGTGGCCGTCACCATCAGCGTCGCGGTGCAGGCGTAGAACGCCATGCCGGTGGACATTATGCGGCTTATCTCTTCCGTGCCTTTGGCGTGGTGCGCCTCTGATATGTGGCGCACGTAGGTCGAGTCCATGGAAAAATCTAGCAGTCCCGCGTAGCCCGCTATCATGCCCAGCAGGGAGAAGACGCCGAACCTGTCCCGCCCCAGATAAGCCACCACTATCGGCACTATGAAGAAAGAAAGTGCCGCCCCCCAGCCCATGCCGATGGCGTTGAATACCGTGTTTTTGGCTATCTTGCCGGACACGCTGTCTTTTGTCACGGGGTTTTCTCCTCTTTTTCCGGCGGCATGTTGTTCAGTCTAGCCACAAGGGCTACGAGGAACCAGAACGGCATCATTACGCGGACTATGATGAAAGTGTTAGTGGTCATGGCCTGTATCAGCAGGCTGGTCAGCGCCAGGCATAGTCCCATGCCCAGGCCCCTTTCCCAGTCAGCCTTCCCGCCGAGCCAGAGGCGTATCCCCTCGCGGTAGACCACCGCTATAAGCCAGAGGAACGCTCCCAGGCCGATGAGGCCGAATTCTCCCAGCACAAGGCCGTACTGCGTGTCCTCGAAGCCTATTCCCGTCGCGCCGTGCCCGAGCAGGGGGTGGCGCGGGAGGTGTTTGAACAGTATGCGTTCCCACGCCCATACGCGCTGCGCGGCGGAGTCTTCCAGCATGATCCGCTTCCCGCCGAATTGGAAGGGGTGCAGCACGCGGTTCTCTCCGCCCTTGAAGGTGAAGGTTACGCGCGCGACCACCTGTTCTCGCACTTCCCTGACAAAGCCGAGCGCCGTTACGGCGAGGAGGATGGCGAAGCCGATGGGGATAAGCCTTTTGCGCGTGGTGGCGAGCATCCCCGCCGAGGCCGCCAGCAGGCCGGCATAGGTGGCGCGGGAGTAGGTGTAAAGCGATGCCGGAGCCATCGCGATCAGCCCGAGCGAGGACCAGAGCAGAAAGCTTCCTCCCGCCTGCGCGCCCATGCCCATCATCACGCCCAGCACGACCAGGTAATAGCCGCCCAGCGTGGCCGGCTCCGATTCCTTCTTTTCCTGCGCGCCTACGGGCGTTTCAAACGGGGCGGAGGCGCGGTCCCCCGTGGAGAAGTGATACCAGTAGGCGTATATAGTAACTATGACCGCGGTGATGTAGCCGTATTTCAGGCATTTGGAAACCTGTTCCCGGGAGGAGACGAGATTGTAGGTCATGAAGAACAGCATGAAGTATTCCATGTACTTTATGGCGTAGAGGGAACTGCGGAGGGGGGAGAGCCTGCCGTCCATTATGCCCAGGCCCGTCGAGACGACGCACAGCGTGGCGTAAATGAATATCGGCAGGTGGATCGGGCTCAGGCGCAGGAATATCTTCTCCTTTGATATGGCGGAGCGGGTGAACCACGCCGCGAATATCACCAGCAGGAGCATGTCGTCCGCGCGTAGTATCAGCTGGCGCCCGCCGCCCACTCCCCCGGCGGCGAACTGCGGGGAAAGCAGCATCGCGAATATCAGCAGGACGAGGCCTTTCCACGGCTGGAAGAAAGTCGTCGCCCCCACGGCAAAGGCCAGCGCCGCCGCCAGCAGGATGTGCGGACTGGTGAAAACCACCACCTGTCCGGCGAAGTAGGCGATGGCCGCGAGCATGGCTATGGTGGCTAGCCAGAGCATGGGGCGTTATTTCTCCGCCTTGGCATAACGTCCGTAATCCTGATAATAGCCGAAGCGCGGTCCTATCTCTGATGCGCTTATGTCGTTGAGCGCGACGCCTATTATCTTGCTGCCCGCTCCCGACACCTGCTCCGCGGCGCGCTTGAGCGCGTCGCGCGACATTTTGCCCGAGCGGTAGACCAGCACAACTCCGTCGCAATGCTTGGCGAGTATGATGCCGTCCACGAACAGCAGTATGGGAGGGGAATCGAAGACTATCAGGTCGAACTGGCTCTTCCATTGGGAGAGGATGTTGTCCCAGGGGGCGGAATCGATGGTGTCCACCACGTTAGGCAGGGCGGTGCCGCAGGTCAGTATCTTGAGGTTGTCGATGCCCGGGAAGTAGAGGAGCTTGTCAATGTCCAGTTCGCCCATCATCAGGTCGGTGGTGGAATGGACGCAGTCCTCGAACTTGGCGCGCTCCAGCAGTATGTCGGAAAGGCCGGGTTCCCGCTGCAGGCCGAAGGTCTTGTAAAGAGCGGGCTTGCGCAGGTCCATGTCTATCAGCAGCGTGCGCAGGCCGGAGTGGACGGCCCCGATGGCGAAATTTGTTGCCGTCAGCGTCTTGCCTTCCGCCGCGCCTGAGGAGCTGAACACCAGCGCCATGGGGCCCTTTTTCTCCATTCTGGCGACTATGTTGGCCCGCAGCGTGTGGTAGGACTCTATGACCGGAGCGTCCTTGCGGTGCGCCAGCACCAGTTTCTCGCGGAAATTCTCTATGCTGCCCCGCTCCCTTCTCAGCAGACGCTGTATTTTGGTCCTGAAATCATTGCGCAGCTCCGGTATCACCGGCACCACGCCCAGCACCGGCAGGGAAAGCAGGTGTTCTATGTCTTCCAGCGTGCTGATGGATATGTCCAGGTTCTCTATGAGGAAGGCCAGCGCCAGGCCAAGGAACAGGCCCAGAAACCCGCCCACCACCAGATTCAGTTTCTCGTTGGGGGATATGGGTTTGACCGGAGGCATGGCCCTGTCCACCGCCGATACGTAGGAAACCACGTTCGAAAGGGCTATTTTCGCCTCCTCGTACTGGCGGTTGATGCTGGAATAAAGCTCCTCGTTTATCCGGAGTTCCCTGTTTATTCTTTCCAGATCAGTGTCGCTTGACGGTATGACCGCCAGTTTGGCCTTGATGGCCAGCACCCGCTGGTTGAGCTGTATGACTTCCGGATGGCTGGAGGTGTAGCGTTTAAGCAGTTCCTTCTGCCGGGCCTCCAGGTCGATGAGCTGCGCCGACAGCGACATCCCGAGGCCCAGTTCGGGATGGTCCGCGAGGAACTGCTTGCGGCTGTCCTCGAGACGCTTCAGCGCGTTGTCCAGCTCCTCCTTCCGCTTGCCGAGGTCCTCCACGGCCTTGCGGGCCTGCCTGCTCTTCTCGTCCAGGTCGAATTCGCCGTAGGCCTCCGTGACCTTGTTCACCACGTCGGCCAGGACGTCGCGCTCCTGTCCGGTGGCGGTTATCTCTATGAAGGAGTTTTCCTCCAGCGCGGCGGAGTATATCCCCTGTATCCGGGCGACTTCCCTGTTGATATCTTCGGGAGAGGATTCCGGCTTTATCCAGCCCAGTTTCTGGGCGGCCCGCCGAGCCACATCGGCCGATTCTATCACCCGGATTTCGGTGGTGGAAAGTTCCCATGGATACCAGTTGGTGGCTTCCGCGCCGGGCAGGCGCGCCGCGAACTGCGGGGGCCTCACGCGCACCAGCGCGCTGGTGCGGTAGATGACGGGCTGCAGGTTGGTGTAGAAAATGGTGGAGCCCATTGACGCGGCAAACGCCAGGAAAAGCACCCATTTGCGGCGCAGCAGCACCTTCCAGTAATCGTACAGAGAGAATTCCGAGTTCATGTTCCTCCGCCTATTTCCGGTCGGCCAGCAGGTAGATGGTCACGCCGAAGGAGAACAGCGTGGTCCAGGGCAGGAAATTGTCGGTCAGCCAGCGCGAGCTCTTGGACAGGCCGGTGCGGGGGACGTATACGACGTCGCCCATCTGCAGGACCACGTTTTCCTTGTAGTTGCCGTCCAGAAGGTCCTGGAAATCCACGTATGTGATGGCCTGCTTTGTGTCCTGATGGAGTATGCGCAGCTTGCCGAGTTTGGGATAAGCGCCGAAGCCCTGCGCGGCGTTGATGGCGTCCATGATGCGCATGCCTTCCACGAAATCGTAGTAGCCGGGCCGGTTCACTTCGCCCAGCACGCCTATGCGCCTGAAGGCGAAGCTGCGCATGTTTATGCTGATGGTCGGGCTGGCCAGGAATTTGGCATACGACTTGACCAGTGCTTTCTCCAGTTCCGGAGCGGTCATCCCGGCGGCCTTTACCGAGCCGATGAGCGGCATGTCCAGCTTGCCGTCCGGGGAAACGTAAACTTCGCGGGAAAGCTCCGTCGCCGGGAACACGCCCACGTTCAGAAGGTCGCCTGCCCGTATTTTGTAGTCCTTGTCCGGCGCGTAGGTTATCTGCTTGATGCCGGTAAGCGTGTCGGACGCCGGTCCGCCCGAAGGGGCTGCCGGAGTCGCTTTCGTCTCCTTCTGCGCCTGCGCGAACAAGGGACAGGCGGAAATGGCAAGTAAAAATGAGAGCAGCAGTCTTGTCATGAGTCTCCCCGCAAACGACTAAACCCGCATTATGATTTTTGGCTATAAGGCCTAATATATTTATTATACCATCTAGTTGCGCTCCATGCTCCGGAAAATTGCCTGGCGCGGGAATGGGGGCGCGGCCCTTACGCGAACTGCCCAAATACTGTAGAATCTAGACGAGGCAGTACACTTTATGGAGGTCGCATGAACAAAGCCGTTTCCTTCGCGCTGGCAGGGCTGCTGTCCGCTTTCTGCGCCGTTGCCGACGCCAAAACACTGATAATCTACCACACCAGCGACGTGCACGGCTGGTATTCTTCCCGCGAGGTCAAGTACGATAACGGGAAGTCCACGCGCGCCGTAGGCGGTTTCGCCGCTCTCTCGGCCGCGGCCAAAAAAGAGAAGAGCCCGGTCCTGTTCATGGACAGCGGCGACTGGTTCCAGGGCACGCCCGAGGGAAACATGACCCGCGGCATGGCCACCATCACCATGATGAACAAGCTCGGCTACTCCGCTTCCTCCCTCGGCAACCATGAATACGATTTCGGCGAGGACAATCTCAAAAAAATCCTGGCCTCCGCGAAGTTCCAGATAGTGGACTCCAACATCAGGCTGAAGGACGGCGGCGACCTTGTCTCCTACACCAAGCCTTACACCGTGGTGGAAGTGGACGGCCTCAAGATAGGCGTCGTGGGCGCGATAACGCCCGAGACCCGCACTTCGGTCATGCCCACTTACGTAAAGCATATAGATTTCACCAACCCGGCGGTGGAAATAGCCAAATACCTTCCGGAACTTAAAAAGAAGGGCGTCAACGCGGTAGTCGCGCTTGTCCATGACGGAGCGGCCCCCGGCAATTTCCGGCTGGACGGCTCCAAGTGGGCTCCCTCCAAGAAGGATATCGAGGACGGCAATATCGCGATAGCCCGCTCCGCCGGCAAGGGCGAGCTGGCCGTGGTCTTCGGCGGTCATGCCCACACCACCATCAATCCTCCTTACACCGATCCCGAAACAGGCACCATGTTCGTGGAGAGCGGCAGCAATCTCTACGGCACCAGCCGCGTCGAGATGACTTTTGACGACAAGACCGGCAAGCTGACGGGCGTGTCCGACCGCTTCGTGGAGCTCTGGATAGATGAGACCGGTGAGGACAAGGAAGTCCTCGACGCCTTCAAGCCCATAGCCGAAACCGTCGGCGTGGAAATGAACAAGCGCATAGGCGAGACTTCCGGCGACCTCTGGCGCTACAAAAAGGATGGCACGGACCTCGATTCCCCGCTCGGCGACTACATTGCCGACGTCATGCTCGCCACGGGCAAGGCCGATATCGCCATACATAATACCCACGGCATCCGCGCCGACATCCCGGCCGGACCGATAACAAACCGTTCCGTATACCAGGCCCTTCCGTTCGAAAACACGCTGGTCAACGTGGACCTTACCGGCAGCCAGATTCTGGACCTCGTGCGCGATGGACTGCGGCCCGATTCCTCGGTCCTGCAGGTCTCCGGCCTTGAGGTGAAGTTCTCCGTGGACGAAAAGGGCGCGGTGTCCGATGTTTCCATAACCTTCGGCGGCAAGCCGCTCGAGATGGAGAAGGTCTATAAGATAGCCACGAACAATTATCTCGCGGCCGGCGGTTCGGGCGGGCGCGTGTTCAAGTTCGGCAAAAACCTGCAGGACACCATGCTCTCCATACGCGACGCCGTGGTCAATGACATCACGGCCCGCAAGACGCTGGCCCCGCTGCCCACGGGCCGCATCGCCAGGAAAAAATAACGATGACCGTCCCGCGCCGGACAAGTGTTTTGAGAAGGCTGGCCGCGCCGCTGCTGTTCGCGGCGCTGGCCCTGTCCGGCTGCGCGGATGTTCCCCCCAACACGGTAATATATTTCTTCCCCGGCTCCCGCGGGCATTTCGACCCGCAGGGCGACCGGGGCGGCATAGGCGTGATGAAGAATCTGCTCAAGACCGACCGCCGTCCCAAGGCCGTCATAGCCGGGGGGGACTGGTTCTTCGGCACGCCCGAGGGAATGATAGAGAAGGGCTCCGCCGCGTTCGAGCTGATGGACCTGGCCGGGTTCTCCGCGGCCTCGGCCGGCACCGGCGACTTCTTCTTCGGCTGGAGGACCCTGTCCGCCCAGGCGGAACTTGCAAGGACCCCGCTGCTCTGCGCCAATCTCATGGAAATAAGGACGGGCCAGCGCCCGGAGGGTTTCAAACAGTACGGCATAGTGGAGCTGAACGGCGTCAAGGTGGGGCTTACCGCCTTCATGTCCCAGCACGCCATGGCAATGCTTCAGCAGGAAAAGAGGCAGGGCCTCAAGAGCGAAAAGGAAGTTTCCGCGGCCCAGCGCGCCGCGCTGGCCCTGCGCAGGCAGGGCGCGGCCGCCGTCATAGCAGTGCTTTACAATCCGCCCGAGTGCAAGACCCGGCCTTGCGGGCTGGAAACCTCCATCATCGACGCCGCGCCCGACATCGCCGCGCTCATCGTGGTGGACCCGGAGACGAAGGAGAGCGTCGCGATCAGGAACCATGACGCCTGGATTGCCTATCCCCGCGCCGGAAGCGATTACGCCTACGCCATCGAATTCACCGCCGGTTCCGGCAAGAAAAAAATCAGCCGCATGGGCTTCCGGGAGCTTTCCCTCAACAAGAACGCCTTCGGCGAAGATTCACAGATAAGAAACTATCTCAACGAGCTGCACGGCCGCGTGGAAAAGGCCATGGGGAAGAAGCTTGCCCAGGCGGCCCAGCCCCTGTCCAGGGAGCCGCGGGAAAATTCCCCGGTCGGTCTGTGGGCCGCGGACTGTCTGCGCCAGTGGGGTAAGACGCAGATAGGCATAGTCAACCATTCCGACATCAAGCAGGGCATAGAGGCCGGCCCCGTGTCGGAAAAAAGTC
The DNA here is from genome assembly GCA_964413345.1 of uncultured Elusimicrobiales bacterium. GTDB lineage: Bacteria > Elusimicrobiota > Elusimicrobia > Elusimicrobiales > Elusimicrobiaceae > CAYPTM01. Next base: position 1,585 of record CAYPTM010000004.1, on the reverse strand, counting down.
TTTACAGCATTTTCCCAGACGACGATTACGTGCTGTATGTAAGCATGCGCGGCGCCGACCTGAAAAAACTTTTCGAGCAGGGCCTGTCCGGCAAGGTGGACTGGCTGCACGCCTCGGGCGTAACCGTGGAATACGACCAGAACGCCGCTCCCGGTTCCCGCATAAGAAGGATGCTGGTGGGGGATGAGCCGGTTCTTGACGAGAAGAAGTACCGCGCCACGGTTTCGGACTATCTTATCATGGGGGTTGATTCGGATGACGATGAAGGCGCCGTGGATTTCGCCGAGGCAAGCAGCGCGCGCAGGAGCGTGCGCGGCGTGCTTGTCTGGTGCGCGTCCCGGTCCGGTGTGCGCATGCCGGTTTCCTCGCCGTATGTGCAGGCGCGGTGAGCTCGCCATCCCATGTTCAATTGTTTTTTCCGATTGATTAATATAATATATCCATAAAGTCGCCCATAACAGAGGAGGTTTCATGATACAAGTTTCCGTCAGATGTCCGAAGTGCGGCAAGACCCTGATGAATTCCGCCAAGAAACTGGATGGCAAGCCTGCCATAACCATCAACCTTTCCTACGCCGGTAAAAAAGGCCCTCTTCACATGAGCGCCCTGTACGGCTCCTACGCCGTAGAGACCCCCGTTTCCATCCCCGCCGGCAAGATAGGCGGCTTCCGCTGCCCGCATTGCGACGCGGACCTCAAGTCCACCCGCAAGTGCGATATCTGCGGGGCGCAGATGGTCGCTTTCGAGATGAAGCAGGGCGGACAGGTGCAGATATGCTCCCGCAGGGGCTGCAAGAAACACGTTCTGGAATTCCAGGATCCCAAGAGCGAACTGGAAGCTTTCTACAAGTCTTACTCCAAGTCGTTTGAATAAAAGGTAGCCTTTATATGTCGCAGGACAGCGAACAGGGCGATTTCGAGCCGCTTATAGACACGTCGGCGGGCAAAACTCCTCCCGGAAAGGGCGCGGGCGTTCCTCCGCGCACCGGGGGGCCCGGACAGCCTCCGGCCCAGCAGCCTTCCGCCCAGCCCCAGCAGGCAAGGCCGCCCGTGCAGGGTTTGCCTCCGGGTGCCGCCCGTCCGGCGCAGGGTGTTCCTCAGCAGCGGCCCGGCCTTCAGCCGCGTCCCCAGATGCAGCCCGGGCAGCGCCCGGTTCAGGGTCAGCCTCTCCAGCGTCCGGCGCAGCAAATGCCCCCGGGCCAGCAACGTCCCGCGCAGGGCCGCCCGGCGCAGCAGTTCCGCCCCGGACAGCAGCCCATGCCGCAGCAGCGCCCGGTTCAGGGCCAGTCTCTTCAGCGCCCGGCCCAGCAGTTTCAGCAGGGGCAGCGTCCGGCGCAGCAGCCGGCGGCGGGTTTCCCCCAGCAGCAGGGAGACGCGGCCAGCCGTTTCCGCCAGCCGCTTCCGCAGAAGCCCCAGTCTTTCGCCGATTCCATACTTTCCTCATCCCAGAAGCCGCCCGAGTCCGCTCCCGCCGCGCCCACGATGACGCCGGAACAGAAGAAGAGAAAAATAATGCTAGTCGCGGGGCTGGTGATGGGTTCCCTGCTGATAGCGGGCGTGGTGATTTCCATAGTCAAGCCTTCCGC
>CAYPTM010000003.1:0-28656 GCA_964413345.1 uncultured Elusimicrobiales bacterium | reverse complement strand
GTATCCTAAAGGCCTGTTTCGCAGATTTTGTGTCCGGTGGTGTATACGCGCATGACAACCTTATTCTGCATCAGCTTTAATACGCTGGCAGACTAGACCGGTTTTGGCTCTATATACTTGCAGGAAATAGTTTCTGTTTGCGGCGAAGGCCGCTATGGTTTCAAAGGCGGCACGTCTGCCCGCCTCTCTCTGGGGTGTTACCGCCACCGTTTCGGCGCTGTCATCTATCAGCAGATAATCCACATTGTTTTCATCCACTGTTTTAATCCATGAAGAGATGTCAGGGTTGTAATAATAGCCGATGGTTTTCCGCCCGGAAAGGTAAAAGGTTTTTTCCCTGTACTTCGTCATAACAATGGCATTGGGGGGAGTGTTATCCTTCAGCCAGAGTATTGCGGAAGGAGGATGTTTTCTTGAGTCCGCTTTCGAGAGTCCCGCCCGCAGCACTCCCCAATCCTGAAAGAGCATAAGGGCAAGCGTCGCCGCGGCGAAGGAAAAGGCGAGTTTCCTGCCGTGTTCCTTCTGTAACACAAGCCCGGACAGAACTGCTTCAAAAATAAAAGGGATGAGCGGCAGAATGTAGCGAGGGGTATGGTTTACCCAGAGGAGATGTGCGCCCAGGGAAAGTGTCAGGTAAAGCGCCCTTTCGCGGGATTCATCTTTTTGCAGAAGCACTGTCAGCCCTGCCCCAAGCGCAAGCCAGAAGGCCGCGCACAGCCCTGTCATCCAGCCGGAAACGGCTCCTCCGCCGTAGTATATCCCCACTGAAACCAGCGGCACCGCATGGAAATAATACAGTGCATTGCTGAGGATGTTTATCGCGACGGAAGTGCCCGCCAGCTCCGATATATATCCCGCCGGGGTGGAAGACACCAGCATATTCCGTATAAACGGCAGGGCCCAAAAAATAAACGGTATGGACAGCGCCAGCCTGTCCTTTGCCGGCAGACTTTTTATCCTGCACGTCGTAATGGCCGCAAGCAGAAGAAATCCCTCCGGGCGTATCCAGCCTGAGAAGGCGGCGCACATGAGGGCCGCGAAAAGTTTTCCCCTCGTAAGCAGCAGTAGGGAAACAACGGTCGCCAGCAGGAAGGCCGGTTCCGTCATAAGGGTGCCGGACATCGTTATGGCGAAAGGGTGCAGCGCCAGCAGCAGGGCAGCGCCCGCTGCGGCCGGGGCAGCGAACGAAAACAACAGCGCGGTGGTCCCCGCGTGGAAGGCGCAGGAAAGCAGCTTCCCCGTGGTTTCATTCGCGCCCGCGAGGGCGAGTATTAGCGGATAGCCCGGCAACTGGTTGATTATGGGAGCTTGATTGGGGTCCGACAGGTCCCCGTAGTGTCCGTGCAGCAGGGAACGCGCGGCCAGAACGTGGCGCGCGTCGTCGTTGAAGTAACCTGTGTAAAATGTGCCGATGGCCGGCAGGCAGAGGGCGAAAAAGGCGGTAAACAGCAGCAGCCGCTTCATCTCAGGCTTTGAGGTTTTCCCTGAAATCGCGCCTTACTTCGCGCTGCAGGTCGCGCTTCTTGATATCGTCGCGGCGGTCGGCGGTCTTTTTGCCGGTGCCGAGGCCCAGCTTCACCTTTGCCCAGCCGTTCTTGAAGTATATTTCCAGAGGAATGAGGGAATTGCCTTTTATCTGCGTCTGTCCCAGCAGGCGCTTAATCTCTCTTTTTTTAAGAAGCAGCCTGCGTGTTCTGTCCGGGTCCAGCTTGGAAACCGTGTCGAAGGCGTAGGGGGTTATGTGGAGGTTATGCAGGAACACCTCCCCGTTTGTGACGAGGGCGAAAGCGTTGTCGATTACCAGTTGCTTGAGGCGCATGGATTTCACCTCGCAGCCGGCCAGTTCCATGCCGGCCTCGAAGGTTTCGCCTATGTCGTATTTCGCGCGAGCCTTGCGGTTCGTCGCGGCGGTGAAGTTCGAGGTTTCCTTTGCTTTCGCCATAATAGGAGATTCTAGCATTTAGGACGGGGCGCCGCTTCCGTCCGTTTTGCGCGGGGCGCGGCGCGGGCCTTCCGCCCGACGGCGGGAGCCATATTGTTTTTTGACGGGCGCCGGATAATTTCGTACAATTATATATCTGCTTGCCACACAGCGGTGCAATTTTCGGGCGGGTGGCGGAATGGCAGACGCGCACGGCTCAGGACCGTGTGGACGAAAGTCCTTAAGGGTTCAAGTCCCTTCCCGCCCAAAACTTTAAGCCATAAAAAATGAAACGCCCCTCGCGGGCGTTTTTTTATTGCCTATTAGGCAGAGCCTGTTTAAAATCTCCGTATTCTGCTGCAAACGTGGCTTTTGCTGCCTATCATTCCGGCCACCACAAGGCTATGCCGTCCTATTGTGGCCTGCTCCATCGCGTTGTTCAACGCACATTCCTCTGCGGGGATGCTCGTTTCGCTCCGCTTCGGCCCAGTCCAAAATCCCCGTTTTCGCTGCGAAAGAGAGATTCCAAACAGGGTCTCAGGGGATTCCCCCGTGTAATGTTATAATTGTGTGTGGCTTCACTTTCTCTGCCAATAAGGCGTGCCGCGGCTGCGTTTCTGTTTGTCCTTGCGCTGGCCCTTTCTGTCAGGGCCGTAAATCCACTGCGCTGGAGCGACTGGGATTTCGGGGACGCGCAGACGCTCCTTTCCCTCAACCAGTGGGAAAAGCGCGGTCCGCTCGAATGCAAATTCCTTTTCCTCCCGCAGGGGTACGCCCCGTTCATGCCGCTTCTGGACACCGAGCCGCTCCGCCAGCACGCGCATGGCCTCTCGCCGCACGCTTCTCCGCTTGTCGGGCCGCGCCTGCTCTATACCCATTATCCTTCCGGCTATCTGTTTCCGTTCGCCGCCCTCCATTTTATTGGTGCTCCGCCGGCGGCACTGAGAGTTTGTTCTGTCCTTGTTTCCTGCGCCGCGCTGGGTTTTATGTTCCTTTCGTTCGAGTTGCTGGGCGGTTCGCTGGCCGCTTTGGCGGCACTGCTGTTTTATGCCCTTTCCACCGGATTTCTCGGCTATGCCGATTCCCTGGCCAACCAGCCGGTCGACGATTTGTTCCGTTTTGCCTTCATGTATTTCTCGCTTCGGGCGGCGCTTAAGAGGGAAAGCCGCTTTTTGCCCGTGGCGTGGGGGGCGGCGTTCCTGCTTTCTCTTTGCTCGTTCGATTCCGTGTTTTTCTGCTACCTGTGGCTTCTTTTCGCGGATTATGTGTCCGAAGCGGGTTTCCGCTGGCGGAAGTACCTTGTTTTCGCGCTGGCCCCAGTACTGGCCCATTCGCTCCAGTTTATGCAGAACGCCTGGTATCTGGGGTGGCGCTCCGCGTGGATTGATATAACGGCTACTGCCGGTGTCCGCAGTCTGCATGGACTGCCTGTCTCTTCCGGCTTCGCGAACATGATATATCCGTACATACATGAATGGGGCATTCCGGCGCTTGCCTGCATTGCCGTTGCGTGTCTGCTGGTCATGGCGGGCCTGCGGCGGGAGCGGGATGCCGTTCTGCTTAAGGCCACGTTCGCGCTGGCCGTGTGCGCGTCGGCTTTTGCCGTAATCTTTCCGTCCGGGGCCTCATTGTCCTACCAGACGCGGCAGTTGCTTCCATTTATCGCGCTGTGCTTCGGGTGCGCCGTTTCCGGCTTTTATGCGCGGCGGGACAGGCTTTCTTTCGCGGCGGCTTTCATTTTCCTGTTCCCGCTGGCCGGTTCGGTAACACGCTTGCCGTCGTCATTTCATGCGCCGGATGTCCGCCGTGATTCGGACATATCCCTGGCTTTGGCCCTGTCCGGCATGAAAACGTCCGCGCCTCCGGTTATTTTTGAGCTGTCAGCCTTCCGCACCTATTGGGAAAAGGATTACTGGCGCGGCTTCCCGGAGGTACACCCCATGCATGAGTATTACGCGGGCAGGCGGCTTATGCTGAGCTTCCCTTCTCCCGAAGCCCTTGCGGAGGATATGGCGGCGATAAAACGCCTGTCCCCGGCTGCTTTTTCACCTGTCATCGTGTCCGGCAGCCGGGAGGCTATGTCGTCCGCTCTTTCCGGCCTGGAAAAGCGGGGCGTAATATCTTCCGCCTCAGGGGTGCAGGTCTATTCGCTCAAGGGGCGGATGGTGGCCGATGTCACGCCCTTGCTGCGCTGAGCGTGTCGTCTGGAACAGGCATTCTTTGCAGTATAAAACGGCTAGTGTAATTGAAATATGGTGAGTGACTAATGTGGTGTTGACGTTTCCGGGCTAAAGGTATAGAATTAAAGGTAAGGAAGGCGGGGAAAGTCTTATTGATTAAGAAAACTATCTTTCGCCGCCGTGCAGGGAGGTAACAGTATGATAAGCATTATAAGGGGCAAGGCTCGCAAAGGTTTTACCCTCATCGAACTCATGATCGTGGTTGCCATCATCGGCATTCTTGCCGCAGTTGCAATCCCGAAGTTCGCTGACCTCATCAACAAGTCCAAGGAAGGCGCGACGAAGGGCAGCCTGGGCGCAATCCGCTCAGCCATGACCGTGTACTACGGCGACGCTGAAGGCACGTATCCCACGGATACGCTGGCTTCTCTGTCCCCGCGCTACCTGGCGGAGATTCCGCCCGCGAAGGTTCCGCCGACAGGCGAAAGCTCCACCGTCCGCGTCGTAACGGCTTCCGGCACCGTCATCACCCCGGGTTCCGACATCGGATGGGGCTATGTCAACAACTCTGCCGTAACCCAGTGGGGCACGGTCATTGTTGACGGCGGCAAGACCGACAGCAAGGGCAACGCCTGGTCGACGTACTAAGACCTGTCGAAGTTATTTGTCAAAGGGCCGTTCCGTCAAGGGACGGCCTTTTCTTTTGCTATCATTAATCCATGACACTTTTCATCGCTTTCACCGCGGCCGCTTTCGGCCTTGTTTTCGGCAGTTTTCTTAACGTCTGCATCTACCGCCTGCCAAGGGAGAAGTCCATAGTCTGGCCGGCCTCCTTTTGCCCTAACTGCTCCACGCCCATAAAGCCTTACGACAATATACCCATAATCGGTTTTCTGCTGCTTGGGGGCAAATGCCGTGCCTGCAAGGCGCCTATCTCATGGCGTTACCCTGTCATAGAAGGCATTGCCGGCGCGCTTACCGTTTTATACACGCTGCGGCATTACGAGCATCTGGCGTGGCTGCCGGTTGTGCTTGCGGCAGTTTATGCCCTGCTGGTGCTTGCCGTCATAGACATCGATTTCATGATAATTCCGGACGAGCTGTCTCTCGGGCTTCTGGGGCTGGGCCTCGCGGCCTCGTGGCTTAATCCGGCTTTCTCCGGAAGCGGTTGGAGGCATCTGCTTTCATCCGCTGTCGGCGCCGGTGTCGGTTTCTTCCTGGTGTGGGGAATGGCTGTGGCCGGGGAGTGGGTTTTCAAGAAAGAAGCCATGGGCGGCGGGGATGTAAAACTCATGGCCGGTATTGGCGCGTTGCTTGGCTGGCAGGGGGCCATATGCACGCTGCTGCTCGGTTCGCTGTTCGGTTCCGTTTACGGGATAGCCCTCATGATAAGCAAGCGCGCCGGCAGGAGCCAGCCCATACCGTTCGGTCCTTTTTTAGCCCTTGGCGCGGCGATAAACCTTTATATTCCAATTCCGCTTACCGCTTTCCTTATCGGCTAATCCTGCCGGATGAACAGCCAGTGCGCCAGCATTATTCCCAGGCCGGTCAGGACCATATACAGCGTGTTCGAGATGAAGTACGGATACAGCATAAGCGCGAGGCCGGTTACCATGGTGGGCACGCTACCGGTGCTTTTGCCGTACTTGAAATAAAAGAATCCAATCAGGGAAAACAGGAGGTTCGCCAGAAGGCCGCCCATGCTCATTCCCATGAACAGGGAATCCTGCGCTCCCTGTCCGGTCCCTGCCTTGCCTTGAATCTGTCTGGCGGCTTCCGCCAGTTCCGAAGGGTCCATGTTTTTCCGCCTTTGCCGCTAAAACAGCACCGAAAAATATTCAAACCGGTGATGTCCGCTGCCGTGCCGCAGCATACCTTTACTTTCCAAATCCTCAAACGCTTCTTTCGCCTTCGACAGCATATCCGGTGGCAGTTCCAGTCCGTTATGTCCGGGCAGCAGTTTTTTTGCTCCGCCAAACTCCGCCAGCCTGAAAATGGACGCGGCGAAGGCTTTCGGGTCCGTGCTGGGGTAGGAGGCGTAAAGCGTGCCGTAATAGAGCAAATCGCCTGTGGCCAGAAAGGCGCGACTTTCGTCGTAAACGCAAACGTGCCCGGGCGAGTGGCCCGGCGTGTGCAGTATGCGCAGGGTCCTTCCTCCAAGTTCGATTCTCGCTCCGTCGCGCAGAAGGCCGGTCGGCGCGCCTCTGAACACCGTATATGTGTCGGGATTGAAGGAGTCCGGCGGCCTGCGGGTCAGGGGAGACTTCATAAGCTGGACGCGCACGGCTTTTAGAGGCAGGGGAAGTCCATTCTCCAGCCATTCCCTGTCCGCCGCATGCACCCGCATATCCTGAAACAGTCCGTGTCCGCCTATGTGGTCCCAGTGCGCATGGGTAGTCAGCACAGTCACGGGCTTGCCAGTCAGGCTGTCCGCGACCTTTCTTATGTCTCCTATCCCGAGGCCGGTGTCGATAAGCGCGGCCCTTTCTCCGCCGATAAGCAGGTAGGAATGCGCCTGTTCCCAATGCCCGTATTCGCTGATGGCGAAGGTTTCGCCGTCAATCCGTTCGACACTGAACCAATCATCCCGGTCCGTCATTTTATTTGGCGCGGCATACCTTGTAGGAAAGGAGCACGCTGCCCTTGTCCTGCCTGTCGCAGGACAGCAGTTGAAGTTTTACCCCGCTTTTAAGCCCTTCCATGAAATTCTGTCCAGCTTTCCCGGCTATTTCAGGCCAGACCAACAGTTTGACTTCGTCGCCAAGTCCCGCTTCCAGGACGGCGGTGTTGAGGGCTGGACCTGTGTCTGTCACAATGTAGCGGAAATCATACTTGGCCGCCGCTTTCTCCAGCGCGGCGGGCAGGTCAACTTTGGTCTTTCCCGCCACGATAAAGTCGTAGTGCCTTTCTTCCAGATATGCGCGGTAGTCCGCGGGCGTGCTTTCCGAAATCAGCACTATTATGTCTTTCCCGTAGCCTGTCTGGCGGTAGACGTGCAGCATGTTTTTCAGCACGCCCCTGCTGTCCGGTATTATCCAGTAGGCCCGCCTGTCATCGGCCGCTATATCCGGCTTTTTTCTGTCCTGTTCGGTTTCCGGCGGTATTTCCCGGATGAAGGTTTCTATGCCCGTCTTTGCCGTGTTGGAACCGACAAGCACCGCTTCCGGGGCCAGTTGGCCGAGGACTTTGTAATGGGCTTCAAGGTCCAGCGGGAAACCCGTTACGGCTCCATCCAGGCTGACGCTGTTGAAAATAGTTATTGTCCGGGGCATGAGTCCTCCTTTCCGCGTGTTCGCGGGTGTATCCAGATTATAGTAAAGAGGCGCGTGCGAGAACTTGCGCTTCTCCCCGGTATGCGTGTGTTCTGCTTATATGGGTCATTTTGTATAATCATATGTAAATATATATCCTGAAACGGGGGCTTTTTGATGAAGACTGCAATTGCCGCGTTGCTGCTGTCTTGCTGCGCATACGGGGCCGGCGCGCAGGAGATAGTGGCCGGTTCGACGATGACATTGAACCAGTGCGTATCCATAGCGCTGGGAAATGACCCTGATATAAAATCCTATCAGCATACCGCCAACGCCCAGAAGGCTGTTCTCGGGCAGGCCAAATCGTCTTACTATCCGAATTTGAATGCCACGGCCGGATATGTCTCCAACCACGCAGACAAGACCAATCCTGCCGACCCGTACGCTTCCACCATAGGCAAGTATGATTCCAAGAGCGCGGGACTTACTCTCAGCCAGCTTGTCTACGATTTCGGCAAGACCGGCGGCTCGGTAAGGGCCGGCAAGGCGCAGGCGCGCGCGGCTGAATTTGATGTGGACAATGCGCGCGTTGGCGTGGCTTACACGGTAAAGCAGGCCTATCACGCTTACGCTTTCGCCAGCCTGGGCCTGAAGCTTAGCGACGAGGTCCTCGCGCAGTACGGAAAGAACGTCTACTTCGCCCGGGCGCACTATGACGCCAAAATCAGCCCCAAGTATGACGTGACCAAGGCAGAGGCGGACTACAGCAGCGCCAAGCTGAACAACATCAAGGCGTCCAATGACGTCAAGCTGGCCAGGGTATATCTTATCAACTCCATGAACCTCACCTCCGCGCCGGACTTCAATATCGAGGCCAGCACCGAGTTCGTCAAATATCCGGCGGACCTGGACGAAATAGTCAAGGCCGCGTATGCGGCCAAGCCGGACCTTCAGTCCCTGATAGCCCAGGCCGACGCGCTTAACGGGCAGATAAGCGTGGCCCGCAGCGGCTATTTCCCCACGCTTTCCGCCTCGGCCGGATACAACTTCCTGGGCACCCGCTCTCCCATTTCCCGGGGATGGAACGCCGGCGTTTCCCTGTCCGCCAACCTGTTTTCCGGCATGGCCACCAGAGAGAAGGTCCTTGAGCAGGAAAACCGCCTCGCCGCCTTCCGGGCGAAGGTGGAGTCCGCGAAACTAAGCATTTTCCTCGGCGCGGAGCAGGCGTACCTGAATCTCCTCCAGTATGAGCAGGCCGTGGCCACCGCTTCCGACCAGGTGCGCCAGGCCACCGAAAATCTTGAGATAGCGAACATCCGCTACCAGACGGGGCTCGGTTCCCCGATGGAAATATCCGACGCGACCGTGATGTACAACAACGCCAGCGGGTCGCTGCTGAACTCGCTCTACAACTATAAGCTTGCCGGGGCAGAAATAGAAAAAATCAAGGGGAGCAAACAATAATGCGCAAATACATGACCTTAGTCGTAGCCGTCGCCCTTCTGGCGGCGTGTTCCAAAAAGAAGGCCGGGGGGGATGACGCTCCCGTGCCGGTGACTCTGGCCAAGGCCGTCACCATGACCGTGCCGGATTCCATAACCGCCACCGGAACCGTGGAACCTGTAAACAAGGTCAGCGTGGCCGCGCAGGTGGACGGGCAGCTTCAGAAAATTTTCATCAAGGAGGGCCAGCATGTGCTGAAGGGCGACCCTCTCATGAGGATAGACCCGGCCCCGTTCAAGCAGCGGGTCGCCCAGGCGCAGGCCCAGCTCGCCCAGGACATGGACTCCATGAAGTACGCCAAGGCGCAGGCCAGCCGCTACGCGGAACTGGTTTCAAAGGGAGCGGCAGCCCAGGCCGATTCCGACCAGACGGACACCGCTTTCAAGACAGCCAGCGCCAAGGTGGACGCCGACAAGGCCGCCCTTGAACAGGCGAAGATTGACCTCGGTTACACGAACATCACGGCCCCGTTGTCCGGTAAGGTCGGGGCTTTCCAGGTTAACGAGGGCGCCATAGTGAAGAAAAACGAGACCGTCCTCATCACCGTCAACCAGATAGTTCCCATAAACGTGCGCTTCTCAGTGCCGGAAAAATATATCTCCAGGATACGGACCGCCCAGCACGCGGGGCCGGTGCAGGTCATCGCGGACCCGGAAGGGGTGCGCAAGGCTACCGGCACGCTGACTTTCGTTGACAATACGGTCAATTCCGACACCGGCATGATAATGCTCAAGGCCGAGTTCCCCAACAAGGACGACAGTCTGTGGCCCGGCGAATTCGCCTCCACCACGCTGATAATCGGACAGCAGAAGGACGCGGTGGTAATCCCGCAGGCCGCTGTAATGTCCGGGCAGGACGGCAAATTCGTTTACGTGGTCGGGACCGACAACCGCGCCTCGGTGCGCAAAGTCACGGTCGGGACCACGCAGGGTACCGATTGCGTCATATCCGAAGGGCTTTCCGCGGGCGAGACCATCGTCACCGACGGCCAGATGCTCCTGAAAGACGGTTCTCTCGTGCAGGACAAGGGCGCGGCCGCGCCCGCCAAGTAAGCATAGGGGTTTATAAATGCATATTTCAGGCCTCTGGATAAGAAAGCCTGTCATGACCGTGCTGGTCATGCTCAGCATACTGTTCTTCGGCATAACCAGCTACCGGCAGCTTCCCATCAACAGCCTGCCCAACGTGGACTTCCCCGTCATCATGGTTTCTGCGTCCCTGCCCGGGGCCACGCCGGAAACCATGGCGGCCACCGTCACCACGCCGCTTGAAAAGCAGTTCGCGGCCATAAACGGCCTGCAGGCCATGACGAGCCAGAGCATGCAGGGCCAAAGCCAGATAGTCCTGATGTTCGGCCTCGACAGGAATATCGACGCGGCCTCAATGGACGTGAACACCGCCATATCCGCGGCCGGCGAGTTCCTGCCCAAGGACATGCCTGCCACCCCCACATATCAGAAAGTGAACCCGGCCGACACGCCTATCATGTATTTCGCCGTGGTTTCCAAGACCGTGCCCATGACCAGCATAAACGAATTCGTGGACACGACCATGACGCAGTACTTCTCCTCCGTGCCTGGCGTGGCGCAGGTGCAGAATTACGGCTCCCAGAAATTCGCAGTCCGCGTGCAGGTGGATCCGGACAGGCTGTTCGGCCACAGCATGGACCTGGCCGAGGTCAGCCGCGCCCTCAAGGCGGGCAACGTCAACCAGCCCGGCGGCCTTGTGGACGGCGCCAACGTGTCCTATACCGTGGAGACCAAGGGCCAGCTGATGACCGCGGCCGACTATAATGAGCTTGTCATACGCTACCAGAGCGGAGGCTCGGTCAAGGTGAAGGACATCGGCACGGCGTTCGACGGCGTGCAGTACGACAAGTCCGTCGCCTGGTACGAGACCCGCAAGGACGAGGCGCAGACCATAGTCGTGGCGGTCCGCAAGCAGCCCGGCAGCAACGCGGTGCAGGTTTCCAAGCTCATCGACAAGGAACTGCCCAAACTGCGCAAGCTGCTCCCGCCTTCTGTGGAAATCGTCAAGATTTACGACCAGTCCACCTATATAGAGGAATCGATAAACGACGTGCAGTTCACCCTGCTGCTGACCATAGCGCTGGTGGTGGGCGTCATTTTCATATTCCTCCGCTCGGCCACCGCCACCATAATACCCGGCATAGTTGTTCCGCTGGCGCTGGTGGCCACGTTCGCGGTCATGTACATGCTGGATTTCAGCCTTAACAACCTCTCCCTCATGGCGCTGACGCTGTCCGTCGGCTTCGTGGTGGACGACGCCGTGGTCATGCTGGAAAACGTGGTCAGGCGCATGGAAATGGGCGAGGACGCCGAGACCGCGTCCATGGTCGGCTCCAAGGAAATAGAGTTCACAATCATTTCCATGACGCTGTCGCTGGTGGTGGTGTTCGTCCCCATCATGTTCATGGGCGGCATAGTGGGCCGCCTGTTCCGTGAATTCGCCGTCAGCATAGGCATGTCCATACTAGTTTCGGGGTTCCTGTCCGTATCTCTGACGCCCATGCTCTGCAGCAAGCTGCTGAAGAACTTCGGCAAGAAGAAGGAAGAGAGGAAGAACGCGCTGATGGAGTGGTCCGAACGGCAGCTCAACGCCATGACCGACTTCTACGGCCGCACGCTTGCCGTGGCGCTTAAGCACAAAAAATTCTCCATTGTCTTCACCGTCGTGGCCATAGTGGGCTCTCTGTTCTTCGCGGTGGTGATGCGCAAGGGCTTTATCCCCAGCGAGGACCGGGGCGTCGTGCAGGTCTACACGCAGGGCGACGACAAGGCAACCTTCGCGATGATGCGTTCCCATCAGCAGGAACTGAACGCCATTGTCCGCCAGATGCCGGAGCTGAAGGACGCGGTATCGATAGCGGGACTCAATACGCTAAACACCGGCTTCCTGTTCATTTCGGTGGGAGACAAGGGCGAACGCAAGGCGACCATTGACCAGATAATGACGCGTCTGCGCGCGGACTTCTCCAAAGTTCCCGGTATCAGGGCGTTCATCAACAATCCCCCGCCCATAAGCGTCAGCGCGCATACCACCAACGCGCTGTGGCAGTACAACCTGCAGACCTCCAGCCTCGAGGAGCTTTATAAGTACGCTCCCATCATGGAGGCCAAGCTGTCCGCGATAAACGGGCTGACTGACGTCAACTCCGACCTCCAGCTCCGCAAGCCGAAGCTGGTCATCAACATAAACCGCGACAAGGCGTCCTCCTACGGGCTGTCGCTGGCTGATATAGAGGATTCCATCTACTCGGCCTACGGCTCCCGCTACGTGTCCACCATATACGGCGACACCAACCAGTATTATGTGATACTGGAACTGCTGCCGCAGTTCAGGCAGGACAAGGACACGCTGTCCAAAATCTATCTGCGGGCCCAGAGCGGCCAGATGGTTTCCCTTAACACCATAGCGCAGATAGACGAGACGGTTTCCCCGCTTGCGGTCAACCATAACAGGCAGCTGCCGTCGGCCACCATCTCCTTCAACCTGAAGGAGGGATTCTCCATCAGCCAGGCCATGGTGGCCATAAACAAGGTCGCCGCGGAAACCCTGCCTCCCACCATAACGCCCAGTTTCGAGGGTTCGGCCCAGTCATTCTCCGACTCCTTCGCAAGTCTCGGCTTCCTTCTGGTGGTGACGATATTCATCATCTACGTGGTGCTGGGCATTCTCTACGAAAGCTACATACACCCGGTGACGATATTGTCCTCTCTGCCGCTGGCGGGTTTCGGCGCGCTGCTGGCCCTGTGGATCTGCCGCATGGAACTGGATATATATGCCTTCGTAGGTGTCATCATGCTGGTGGGCCTGGTCAAGAAGAACGGCATCATGATGGTCGACGCCGCGCTTGAGGTGGAAAACGCCAAAAAGCAGGGCCCTGAGAAGTCCATATACGAGGCCTGCCTGCTGCGCTTCCGCCCCATCATGATGACCACCATGGCCGCGCTGTTGGGCACTCTGCCCATAGCGGTGGGCTTCGGCGCCGGAGGCGAGGCGCGCGCCCCCATGGGCGTGGCCGTAGTGGGCGGGCTGTTCGTGTCCCAGCTCATGACGCTTTACGTCACGCCCGTGTTCTACATCTACTTCGACACGCTGTCGCGCAGGCTGAACGCCGAAAAGCCAAAGGCGTGACCTGCCGGACTTGATTAAGCCGCCCGCTCCCTGAACAGGGGGCGGGCTTTTTGTGAAGAAGCGTCCGCCCGCGCCGCCAGGTTTTTAACAGCCTGGCTTTCCGGGCAAAATGATATACTTTTTGAAACTTACCACAGGGGGTCGTTTCTCAAGAACATATGACTAATAGGGTTTCATTTTTTTGGAAGTTTACAGCTCTTGCCGCTCTTGCCTGCTGCTCGGCCGCGGGTTCCTCTTCGGCCTGCAGTTCTTTCCGCGTGACAGCCAAGGACGGGACAGTGGTGTCGGCCCGTTCGATGGAATTCGGCTACGATGTCCATTATGCCCTGGTCGCCATGCCCAGGGGGCATGAGTTTGTCAGTCCGGCGCCAGACGCTAAAACCGGCTTAAAGTGGAAGAACAAGTATGGTTTTTCCGGTATTTCCGTTTTCGGGCAGGATGAGCTTCTTTCGGATGGGATGAACGAGGCCGGTCTGGCCGCCAGCGGCCTGTGGTATGAAACGGACGCCCGCTGGCCGGCCGTATTTTCCAAGGACAGTTCAAAAGCTCTGGCCCATACCATGTTCATCACCTGGGCCTTGGGTAATTTTTCAACCGTGGCGGAGGTTAAGGCCAGTATTGCGAAGGTGAAGCCTTTCGGGCTTTATGTGCCGCAGATGAAGATGGTGCCTCCCATGCATTTTTCCCTGACCGACGC
The DNA here is from genome assembly GCA_964413345.1 of uncultured Elusimicrobiales bacterium. Lineage (GTDB taxonomy): Bacteria > Elusimicrobiota > Elusimicrobia > Elusimicrobiales > Elusimicrobiaceae > CAYPTM01. Next base: position 14,946 of record CAYPTM010000003.1, on the reverse strand, counting down.
CACCGGAGCGTCCATAGTGGTGGAGGCGGACAACGGTGAGGTGCATGTTTATGACAACCCGCTTGGCATCATGACCAACGCCCCAAGCTTCCCGTGGATGATAACTAATCTGCGCACCTATATAGGCCTGCGCAACACTATGGTTGCACCGCTGCGCGCGGAAGGAATTCCCCTGCCGCCGACGGGCCACGGCAACGGGATGATAGGCCTTCCCGGCGATCTGACACCTCCTTCGCGTTTCGTCCGCATAGCGACAACGCTGTATTTCGCAACGCCGGCCGCGGACGCCAACGCCGCCATGCATCTTGCGATGCACGTCCTCAACAGCGTTGATATCGTGCTCGGCATGGCCGTGGACAAGAACGCGGCGGGCGAGGTCGTCTCCAGCGAATCCACCCAGTGGGTCGCACTGCGCGACCTTACCAACCGCATGTTTTACCTGCGCACCTACGAGGGTTCCAACTTCAAGGTCCTAGACCTCAAGAAGATTGATTTCTCGGACGGGAAGGTAAAACACGGTTCCCTCTACGCGGACAAGGAAGTCATAACGGACATAACTTCCTCGATGCAGTAAGCGTTTTGTTTTAGAGACGGCCCGCCGCGTGACGGCGGGCCTTTTTTATCCATTCCTGACAGGGAGATTATATGGCTGGAAAAACCGTATACATGTATGTGCCGGACAATATGGCGGACTGGGAGCCCGGTTATGCCATGGCCGAATTGAAGCAGGGAAGTATTTTCCGTCCCGGGGTCGGGCCCTTCGAAGTCCGGACTTTTTCCCTTTCCGGCGGGGCCGAAGTTTCCATGGGCGGCATCAGGATATCGCCGGATATGGGCATCGGCGGTGTGACGCCTTCCGGATCCGCGCTGCTTCTGCTGCCCGGCAGCACCGTCTGGGCTGGGCCCGGGCAGGAGGCCGTAATTGAGCTTGCTAAGGCCTTCGCCGCCGCAGGCGTGCCGGTGGCCGGCATATGCGGGGCGACTTTCGCTCTGGCGCGGGCGGGACTTCTGGATGACCGCCCGCATACCAGCAACGTTCTGAGTGTGCTTAAATCCCTGTGTCCGCAATATAAGGGGGAGGCGTTTTACCGCGAGGAACCCGCCGTTACCGGTAATGGCGTCATCACCGCCAGCGGGATGGCTCCGCTCGATTTTGCCAGGCAGATACTAAAGTGTCTTGATGTCGCCACCCCTGAAACGCTGGACTTGTGGTACAAGCTCAATTCCACGCGGGAGCCGCGTTTCTATTTCGAACTGATGAATTCGCTTAAACCGGTTCAGGGGTAATCGGGTTATTCCCCGCTGCAGGGGGCAGTGTACTCCAGCAGCGGGCGCAGGTTCTCGGCCAGCCGTGACATGGCCGGCAGCAGATGCGCGCCGTCACTGCCCCCCGGGGCGAAAAGTGACTGGAAGTCCGTTTCGAAGTCTTTTGGCAGAAGCGGACAATTGCGCGCCGCGTAATCCCGCAGTTTCTTCTCGCCGGGATGGGTAAGGCCGTTCACCGCGAAAAGCACATCGAAGTAGCTGGCCAGAAAGGCCGCCACCCTGTGGTTGACTGAAATGCTGTCCCCTCGGCGCAGGGCCTTTTCGGTCTGTCGGAAGTAGGAAGAGATGGTGTCTTTAAGCAGCGGATAGTTTTTGGCTATTATTGCGCGCCTGAGCTCCGGCGGATAGGGCTTGTCCGCCTTTTCCTTCAAGCCCGCGAACCAGCCGTCCCGGTCAAAAAGAACTTGTGAAGTCCTGATGTTGTGCCAGAAGCAGGTGGTGTAGCCGGTACAGGCTTCATGCCTTACCAGTACGCTGTCCAGCCTGTCCTCTATCCACTGCGGCTGCCGGTACATGATGTCGGCATATATGCCGGTCTCCCTGTCCTGCCATTCGTCGCCCGGCTCAAAGAAGGTGTTGCCGGTTTCAATATGCACGGCGAATTTCGCGGCTATGGCGTTGCGCGCCGGGACGGGTATGTCCGCGGCGGAATACACGTACAGGTCAATGTCCGAGGCTCCGTCCGAATGTTCTCCGGCCGAAGACCCTCCCAGGGCCACCGCCCTTACATCATCAATTTTTTCGAATTCCCGGCATATGGCCGCCGCAAGCCTTTCCGCGTCCTTTGTCATGTTTAAAGTCCTTTGCCGTATTTTTCCGCAAGCATGCGGGCCGCGCCTTCAAAGGGCGCGCTTACCGGCTTGCCGGTGCCGTCGATGTTGATTGCCCTGTGGTCGCCGGTGGACATGAATCTCGCCATGCCCTCCGAATTCAGCCAGTAATATATGCCCCAGTGGTTGAAGTCCCACTCCTCAGCGTAGGGATTGAACTCGTAATCCACATACACCAGTTCTTGTCCCGACCAGATGAAATTGGCGGGGAAATAATCTATGTTTATCCCCGCCGCATACAGCTTGCGGCACATGGCGAACATCGCGCCGAAGGCTTCCTCCGGCAGTTTCTTGCCCGCCGCAAGCTCGGCCACGGTGGGGCCGTGAACGTATTCCTTGAGCAGATATTTTTTCTCCGCGTCGCTTTCCAAAAGCGCGGGTACGCGTATGAGGGGGGAGAGTTTTTCAAAGGCGTGCAGTTCCGAAGCGAGCTTGTCCCCGAAACTATAATAATGGCAGGGCTCTTCGTGAATGGCTTTCAGCACCAGTCTGGACGTTTCACTCACGACAAGCCATGAATAGCCGGATTTGCCCTTTCCGAGCAGTTTTTCGGCACGGAATGCCCCTTTGCGAAGCCCTATCTCCTGCCCCGGTTTTATGTCCATTGGTTATTTACCGCCGGCTTTTTTATTCATAAGCGCCAGTTTGTCCATCAGCCTGACGGGGTTTACCACTTTTTCAAGCGTATATTCCTTGTCGTTCCTTTTGAAAGTGATGGAATCCGCCGTGGAGAGGGCGGCTTCCCTGAATATGGCGGGAGTGACAGCCGGATAGACCTGGCAGGCTAGCGCATAAAGCCCCGCCGTCCAGGGGATAATCCAGCTCTGGCCGCCTACCCTGCTGAAGTAATAGACGTCCTCCCCGTTAGGGTCCGCCAGAGTCCGTGAATCCATCGGAACCTGCAGCGCATACGGCCCGGCCCCGTTTTTATTCCCGGTGAACATCATGCCGGAGGTGAAGGAGTCTTTCTCCTCGGGGTCGGCTGTCGGAAACCTGCCGAGGCCGTCAACCGGCACCGTATCATTGCCGACTGAAAGCACCAGTATCCCGTTTTTGTCCGCGTCGGCAATGGCTTTCATGGTTTCCTCATAACCCTTAAACCGCGGCATGAGGCCAAGCGATATGGATATCACCCTTATTTTTCGGCCTTCCGGCAGTTGTTTGTTAACTTCAACCATCCGGTTTATGGACTGCGCTATGGAGGCAAGGTCGAATTCAAATTCCCGGCCCGCCTTCATCTCGCCGTTTGTCTGCCCTATGAAATAGAGGTCGGCTTCCGGGGCGACGCCCACTGTTTTCCCGGCGGCTATCGATGCCACAGCCGGCCCGTGCATGGAGGCGCTTCGGTCAAGGCAGTGTATTTCCTCATATAGCCGCAATTTGTCGGCGTATTCATTGTGTTCGCTGAGCAGGGACTGGTCGATTATCCCTATGCCGATGTTTTTGCCTGTTATGCCGCGCTTGTGCAGCGTTCTCAAGCCCAGCCCGGGGTTTTTGCCAAGCTCCATGTTCTTTCGGTAGTCGAATCCGGGGGGCAGCTTTTCCGGGAACCGGGTTTTCGTGTTGAAACTGGCGTATTGCATGAAGCGGTTGTCGGCAAGATTGTATGCCGTAAGGTCGCAGTTGCGGAAATCCATCTGCATGCCGTCGCGTGTTTCCTCGTCGAACTGGAACGAGGCGGTGGATATGCGTTTCTGGATGAAGGAATAGTCGGCCTTGGGGCGCCGAATGTCGATTTTAGGGAATTTTATGTCTTCGGCCTTGACCGGGATGGAAGCGAGAAGCAGCGCCAGCAGTGTAAGCAGTCTGTGTGCCATGTGCGTCTCCGTATTGTGTCCGTCTGCTTTGGGTGCTTATGGTTTCAGGGTAGCAGTTTCATTCAGCAATTGCGATACGGTGACAAGCGTGAATCCTTGTTCTCGCAGCCCGTCTATTATCGCGGGAAGGGCTTCCCTGTCCGCCGCGCAGGCTCGGTCGCAGAAGGGGTGCATAAGTATGATCGCTCCCGGCGCGGCATGGGCCAGCGTAAAGTCGCGTATTCCGGCGGCATCGCCGGAATGATAGGTGTCCGGCTCCATGCTCCATGTGACTGTTCTCATGCCGCGTTTGTGGAGGTAGAACGGCAGGGTGAAAAGTTTTTTGCCATAGGGAGGGCGGAATGTTATCTCGCCGCTGTAGCCGGATTCACGTATCAGTCTGTCAGTCTTTTCAATTTCGGTGGCTATGTACCACGGCGTCTTGAGCACCATTCTTCTATGGGAATAGGTGTGGTTTCCCAGTTCATGGCCCTGCCTGACTATTTCCCTGGCCTGCGCCGGGAATTCTTCCATCGCTTTCCCGATGACATAAAATGTGGCTTTGGCATTTTTCTCCGCGAGAATCCTGAGCACTTCGCCGGAAAAGGGGGAGGGTGCGTCGTCGAATGTGAGGGCGACTATCTTCCTGTCCGTTCTTGCCGATGCCGTAAGGCCGCCGAAAAACTGGAAGGTCCTTGCCTTGCTTATGGCGTAAAGCGCGGCAAGCGCGACCGAAGTGCCGGCAATCAATACCAAGGCTGTCAGAGTTCTTTTGCGGTTCATATCTGGCAGTTGTCCCCAGTAATAATACCTAGGCTGTTTTGCAGGGAGAGGTAATCGTCACTTCCCGGGAGGCACAGTTTCATGGCTTCTTTTAAGTCTAAAACAGCCCCTGCGTTATTGCCAAGCGTAAGTCTGGCTGCGGCCCTGCGCCTGAGGGCGGAACGCCGGATGTGTTCCGGTACATCCCGGAAGGAGAGGAAGACCGTCAAATCCGCCTCTTCGCCGGGGAAGTCGTTGAGGAGCGCACGCGCGGCGGCCCTGTTGAAATACGCGGCGGCTTCCTGCGGGGATGATTTTATCTGGGAGGAGAACGCGCAATATGCTTCTTCAAACCGGAGGGAAGAATAAAGCGTTTGCGGGTCGCGTACAGTCGCTTTGTCCGGGCAGGTGGGTAGCTTAGCTGGATAAACAGATTTGTCCGGCATATTCTTCGGGGCGCCAAAATAGAATACCGGTATGAGCAGGAATCCAGCCATTGCCGCCGCAATGGCGGTTTTATTCCTTTGCTTTATAGCTGTCCAGACAGCGCACAGGCCAATTCCCGCCAAAATGACCAATACCGGCGTGAAGTGTTTACTGTAGCGCGAACCGGAAGGGAGAAGCAGATAGATGTTGGCGTACAGCAACAGGAGGACCGTTGTCGAGGCTTTATGCCGGGCTATGGCTACTATCATTCCGGCCAAAGCCAGTCCCAGCAAAATAGCGTTGGCTTTATTGCTCTGACTGGAAGGTGGAGCGTAGTCGGTCGCAGGAGTGTGTCCTTCCAGCCACAAAAGTCGGGGACGCTGCATAAATATGTGGAAATAGCGCGCGGGGTGCTGCGCTATATTCCGCCTTCCAAGTGCGTAAAAAGTCCGTTCCCACGCGGGCAGGGGAAAACTGTCCATCAGGGTCACGGCCGGTTCCTGTTCCGTCATGAATTTATCCCCGGCAACATGCCGGCTCCCGTATTCAAAGAGGATGGAGGTTTTTGCCACTTCGAACGGGGTGAACAGTCCTGTGATGTTTTTGTTCCGTAGCGCGAGCGGCAGGGTGAAGGCCAGTGTTGCCGCGAGGAAAACAGCGGCGATATGTCCGGTATTGGCCAGGTCGCGGGTTTTTGCGTAGTGAAAGGCGATTATAAGCAGTGGAAACAATACCAGGGTGGAACGCGCGGTGAGCCCGGCGGAAATCAGAATGGCCGGAACGACTGCTCTGGCGGCAGTCGGGGTTTTTTCCCACCACAGCAATGACAATGCTGTCGCCGCAAGCAGCAAGGAATAGAAGGCGTCTATTCCGAGCGAGGGGGTGAAAACAATCTGGCTTGTGTTTATCGCGAGCAAAAGCGCCGCGAGCCCTCCGGCGATTGGGGAATAAGCCATCCAGCCTGCCACGAAGACAGCCGCAATGGCAAGAAGCCCCATCACGATGTTGAAATAACGCACGCTGGGAACTGAATCGGTTCCGGCCAGCCTGTAAAAAACAGCCAGCACAAAGGGATAGCCGGGGCTGCGGGTCAGCGCGTGATTTTCACCTATTCTAAACCCTTTCCCCGCATTGAAGGAACGGGCCATTTCCCTGTACTCCCAGGCGTCGCTTCCGACCGGAACTTCCGTAGCGTTGTTGGAATGGACGGCCCGCAGTCTTAGTCCGAAACCTACGGCAAGCGCCGCGGAAAGCATTGCAAGGGCCGCCCATCTGGTTAGTTTGTCCACGCAGGTTATTATGCAATATAAGCGGGAAGGGGGGAATAATGCTGGTTTTGTTAAAGTCCGGGCGTCATTTTTAAGCTGCCGAATCAGTCGGGCATGGCGGCTGGCCGCCGCTTTTCGTGTCAGCTTTTCAGGCGCAGGACTATCGCTTCCATGACGTGATGCCTGCGCGTTTTGCGGATCCACACCTCAAGCCCGGAATCCTTCACTATGTCGCCGCCGCGCGCGTCCCTTCCCAATTTTTCGCTCACCCACTGAGCAATCGGCATGTCGGGGGCGGCTGGGCCCAGGCCGGCGGCTTTGAATACCGCCTTCATGGACGCGCCCCCTCCGACCATGAAGCTGGAACCGGAATGATGTATGTATGAGGGCAGCCTGTCATACTCGTCAGCGATTTTGCCGACAAGCATTTCTATTATGTCCTCCATGGTCACGATTCCGCGGGGGGTCTTTCCGTCAACGATAACGGCCATGTGGGCGTTTTCGGCTATCATCTCCTGCAGCGCCTGCGAGGCCGGGGTCTTCAGCGCGATTTTCTTTATCGGCCGCGTGATGCCGCGCACCGTGGGATTGCCGGGATTTATGCGGAGCGCGGTCACTATATCCTTGAAATTCAGATAGCCGGTAAGTGTGCGCAGGTCTTCTTTCTTTTCAACTATCGGAAAGCGGGTGTGCATATCCATGTGGGCGCGTATAAGCGCGTCCTGAAGGCTTGAATCCGCCTGTATGCAGGAAACCATCTCCGCCGGCACAAGCGCGTCCGCCACCGTCTTGCGTGAAAACAGTATCGCGGAGTTTGCCAGTTTTTCCTCGAAACTGCTTATTACGTTGCGGGAGCGGGCGTAGGCCGTGGCGGCCCAGAGCTCGTCAAACTCGCTGTCCCTGTTATCCGACTGTGATGTCTTGATGAACCGGAGCAGGATTCTGGTGAGCGACTTCACGATTTTTTCGAAGAAGGACACCAGCGGGTAGAAAACAGCATAGAGGACCCGCATTAACGGCGACAGGCCAAGCGCTATTGCCGCGTTATTCTCTATGGCCAGCATTTTCGGCACCAGTTCGGAGAAGATGATGGTGAATATGCTCAGCGGAATGACAAGGAACGCGATACCCAGTATTTCCGCTGTGGCGTTGGTGACGCCCATGGATTGCTCCAGATGCGGGACGAGGTATTCCCCCACGCCGGCGCCTCCGGTTGCCGCGGCGATTGCCCCGGCAAGCGTTATGGCCAGTTGGACCAGCGCCAGGCTGCCTTCCATGTGTTCCTTCATGTAAAGCGCGGCGGCGGAGCCGAACGCTTTGCGTTTGGCTAGAATTTCCAGCTTGTTCCGGGAAATGGAGGCAAGGGCTATCTCGTACGCGGCGCATACCGCGTTCACGAGAAGCATCAGGGCTATTATCACCGATTCGAAAACTAACTCGGGCATAAAATGCAGTTTAGCAAAAAGGTTTCAGGGCGAAAACCGGAACTTCCTTTTATGGCCGCCGCCCAATTAAATACAATATATGTATGGCGATACCAAACGGTCCCGAAATATGTTCCCGCAACATGAAGGTGCGCTGTTACGAGCAGGACGCCGCCGGCAGGCTGCGCCCCGGCGAAGTGTTCAACTGGTTCCAGGAAGCTGCCAGCGAGCATTGCCGCATGAACAACGTGGCGATAGAGGATATAATACCGCGCGGCTTTACCTGGGTCATCCACCGCTACAAGGTGACGGTCCAGAACATGCCGCGCTACGGCGAGGAATACAAAATAGCCACCTGGGCCCAGCCCCGGCGGGATCTGATTTCCATCCGTGAGTTCGCCGCAGAGAATCTTAAGGGCGAACGCTGCCTTTCCGCCACAACACAGTGGGCGCTTATCGACCTTTCCACTCATCGTCCCACAAGGCTCAGTGCGGTAATGTCCAATTTCCCCGCCTGCCAGCAGCGCGCCCTGGATGAAGATTTGAAGCCTGTGATAATACCGGAAGATTTGTCCGTCACCAGCGAAACGGAGGTTGCCGCCACCGCCTGGGGCATAGACAAGAACAACCACGTCAATAATTCAGTCTACATTTTCTGGATGTATGACAATGTGTTCCCGCATATCAAGCAAATGCCCTCCCTGCGGGAGATAGAGGTTAACTACAGGAAACAGGCTTTTTACGGGCAGAAAGTGGTCTGCAAGGGTTACGCCGCCCCCGGCGGGGTGTTCTACCACAACATCATGCTGAAGGAGACGGGCGAAACCCTCGTGCTGACCCGCTCCGTCTGGTCAAAGGAATACTGATTGCGCTTCCGTCACTCTTAACCGGCTCCGCCATCCGCGGGGCCGGTTTTTTTGCGGGCTTTATCTCCATTTTGCACCTGGTATGCGGTCTGGACGAGAAAGAAAACCCGGTCTGAAACTTCAAGACCGGGCTTTATGGGATTCGGTGGTACCCTGGAATGGACTGTCCATGGATTTACGCTGGCGCAGATAGTAATCCCGCTCTTCCTGGGGGCATGCAATGCGCTGCAATCCGCCGGGTGGCAATCCTGCTGCCGCGCTACGACTTGATAGTACGGACACAGGCGCATGGCATTGTGGGTATCTGTCAGCGCATGGATGTCCATCTCTTTGGCGTATTGAATGGAGAAGGCTTCCAGGACTAAATCACGGTGGTCCGGCTTTGATAGAATGTATAAATACCGCGGGACGTTATGCCTGCGGAGGAGCGTCCCTTCTGAACCTTATACTGCGCAATCTGCGCGTGCCCGTTGAAAACGATACCTGCTCTGCCTACCTGCGCGCCGCATCTGCCGTTTTGGGTCTGCAGGAGCCGTCCATCCGGCTTGTTAAGATACTGGGCAAAGCTCTCGACAGCAGCAACAGCGAGCAGTTTTACTATGCCCTTTCCCTTGTGATAGGTGTTCCTGACGATTTTGACAATTCCCAAAACCTGCCCGTCTATGTGGAATCTCCTGCACCGGTCCCTGCCATGCAGCCTTGCGCGGACCGTCCTATTATATTGGGCTTCGGTCCCGCCGGAATGTTCGCCGCCATTGAACTGCTTGCGCGTGGACAGAGGCCACTCATATTCGAGCGCGGCAGGCGGATAGAGGAACGCACGCTCGACGTGCGCCGGTTTATGGAAAAGCGGGAACTGGACGAGGAGTCCAATATCCAGTTCGGGGAAGGCGGGGCGGGCACATATTCGGATGGCAAGCTTTTCTCCCGCATGGAGAATTCCCCGCGCGTTAAGAAGGTTTTGGACACTTTCATCAGGTTCGGCGCGCCGGCGGAAATAGCCTATATTGAAAAGCCTCATCTGGGAACAGATGTGCTGTGCAAAATAGTCGCGAACATACGGGAGCATGTTCTCTCAAACGGCGGCGAAATATTTTACAACTCCAGGATGACAGACCTGATTGTCCAAGACGGCGTGGCGACGGGTGTAACGATAAATGACGGCAGGCAGTATTATTCCTCTCGCATCTATATGGCAATCGGCCATTCCGCGCGCGACACTTTCCGCCTGCTGTTGAAAAAGGGCGCCGCCATGGAGCAAAGGCCGATCAGCATGGGCGTCCGCATCGAGCATCCCGCCGATGTGATAAACCGCATAAGGTACGGCGAGAAATACAAGGACTTCCCCGGTCTTGGGGCCGCTGTCTATGCCTTTAATTATACGGACCGCAGGCAGGCGCGCGGGGCCTACACATTTTGCATGTGCCCGGGCGGAGAAGTGGTTAACGCCTCCTCATCGCGCGGGCTGCTGGCCCTGAACGGCATGAGCTATTCCCGGCGGGCCGGGCCATATTCAAACGCGGCGCTGGTGGTCAACTGCCATACAGCCGATTATGGCGGAGAATCCCCTCTGGCGGGAATTGAAATGCAGGAGGGCATAGAGCGCAGGGCCTTCGCCGCAGGCGGAGGCTGGCGGGTTCCGGCGCAAAACCTGACCGATTTTCTGGGCGATGCCGTCTCCCGTGATTTGCTGCCATCCTCCTGCGCCTGTGAAACGGTGCCCGCCGACCTGCGCGGTATATTGCCGGATTTTATCTGCCGGACTTTGGCGGCGGCGTTTGCGGAATGGAAACGGGAGTCAGCACTGTTTGTTTCCGATCAGGCCCTTCTGCTTGCTCCTGAAACGCGCACCTCCTGCCCGGTGCGGGTTTTGCGGGACGACAGATGCCAGTCGCTCACAATCAAAAATCTTTATCCAATTGGCGAGGGCTCCGGCTACGCCGGCGGCATAACCAGTTCCGCCGCGGATGCCATAACGGCGGTGGAACGCAGCCTGTCTGACCATTAAGTGATATCCTGACGTTCCGGAGTGAGATCGTTTCCGGCGTGCTGGTATAGCTTTTGACCTTTGAATGAAAAGGCCCCCTGAGAAGGGGGCTTTTTAGTTTAGCCGGATAGGGGGGACGCTTAAAAATAGAAATGCGCGCCCAGGCTGCCGTGCAGCGAACCCCAGTACTTGGATGAGCCAAGCGATGTCGATATGTCCCGCGCGTACTGCACTGGCATGATTTTGAAGTCGATGCCGAAGCGTTTTTTATAAACCGCTTCCGCGCCTATGAACGGGTTGAAATACCATGCGTGGTAATATTTGCCGGCATCCGTGCCGGGATTGTAGCCTACCAGCATGCCGGCCTGCAGGAAAATGCCGTCTTCCACCTCATGATTGTAGAACGCGCCAAGGAAAACCTTGGCCGTTTTAGAGTCCGCGCCGGCATCGGCTTTCGTGTAGTCAAATGACGTGCCGGCGTGCATGCCAAATTTTTCTGTCGCAAAATAGCGCACGTCAAAATCCTCAGCGCGCACGCCTACGCCCAGTTTCCCTGCCATGTTTTCGGCAAAACAGCCTGTCGAGACCAGCAGAAGTGAACACACAACAAGTATTTTCCTCATTTCAATCCTCCACGGAGAACGCACAATAGTTGTCAGTCTATAATCTGTATACAAAATATGCGGTCAGGGCACAATTACGCGGAGGGTAATCATTGCACTCGTCAGATAATTCCAAAAGTCAAAGCTGTTCCCAATATAACGAGCATTATTCCCACAATTAACTGAATCGTTCTCAAGGTCATTTTTTTCAGTAGTTTCCTGCCTATCAGGGAGCCGGCAAAAGCGGACAGTGTGGCGGCCAATATCAGCCATCCCATGTCGGCGACAATGTCTGATGTTATGGCAAACAGACCTATGCCATACACGGCAAGTCTCGCTATGTCCACCATTACGGCAATAGCGACACCGGTACCTATGAAGTCTTCCTTGCTCAGTCCGGCTTTTATAAGAAACATTGAGCGTAACGCGCCCTGATTGCCGGAAATCCCTCCAAAAAAACCGGACAGCAATCCGCCTAACGGCAAGTATTTCGGGTCAATTGCCATATTGGCGAATTTCGGTATCAACTCCAGGAGGGAGAAGCTTACAATGAGTATCCCAATAACAAGCTTTACTAGGGTGATTTCATGGATGGCGGCCCCCAGGTGATAACGGCCTATGGGTGGAAGTGCGGTCGCATATGAAAGTAGCCATGCTCCGAAAAAAGCGGCAATTATTGCCGGGATGGCAAAGGACATTAATATGCCCTTATTTATATTTTGCTTTACAAGAACCAGCTTGAAGAGATTGTTCGCGACATGGACAACTGCTGTTGCTGCTATGGCGACTGATACCGGAAAAAACAAAGCTAAAAAAGGCGTTAGAATAGTTCCAAGCCCGAAGCCGGAAAAGAAGGTCAGCCCGGCGGCCAATAATGATACCGCGCATACTGCCAGATACTCCATCATTATTGTTCTCCTGTATTCATGAATTTTGCCAGGCAATCATGCCGGCTACGTTGCTGTTCAAATATAGCAAAAAATGCAGCGCATTTTTAAACACATGAACATGCCTGCGCTGCGGTACTGAAATAGTCGGGAAAGGACTTGCCTGCATCGGCTGCGGGAACATTGGTTTCATTTTCCGACTTCCATCTCTGACGCCCTCCCAGTCTCAGCCTCTGGCGTTTTGAAAGTGCTGTCAACCAAGCTCTTAACTGCGCCACTACCCTCAAAGCGGCAGAGCCTGAGAGTACGACTGGGTCGAGGCAACAGGGGCCGCCTTAATGATAGCGGCCCCCAAACTACGCTGAGCGAAGGGGACGGCCTAATGATAGCCGCCCCCAAACTACGCTGAGCGAAGGGGACGGCCTAATGATAGCCGTAGTTGGCACGCAGCCTCCCTCTCCGTAGCCAGCTTTGAAAAGCAAAAGCCCCGCATTCGCGGGGCTTTTTTCAAAGCTACGGGACGGGTGAGATGATATCAAGAACTTTTACGGAGAGATTCACGTTTACCTAAATTTTATAGCTTCCGTATATATTCTGTCGGGAAGTCATTTGCTTTGGCAGCAGCTATAATCTTGTCTCTATACAGTTTGCATGGCGAACCTTCTTTTTGCCCTGTTCTTAGATAAACAAAAGCTTTTTTTTGCAGGTTGCCTGCTTTGCAAATGACATTTAACTCCTGACGGTCGTATTTTCTTTTGGCTGGGTCTCCGCAGTATCCCTCTTTTCTATCCAGCTTCGCTAACTCTTCGGCAGTCACTTCGTATATAATTCCCCAAACAGTGTTTTCAGGCGAAGGAAAAACGTTTGCTACGGCATGTCCTCCCCATGTTTTTGATGTGCCATCATAGACAAAGCCATAATTCTGCAATAAAGCAATTTCGGATAGGATATCTCTACGCCTACATCGCTCAAACATCTGCTCCTTATCCATATTGGAGCCATATGCGAAATAGTAGACCTTTGTTGTCATCCTAATTACCTCGAATAGAAAACAAGGCTTCAGTTGAAAAACTGAAGCCTTGCCTTGTATTGATGATTGTTGTGCTTTTGCATAACTTTTGTATGCTTTTTGCAAACTGGCGGAGAGGGTGGGATTCGAACCCACGAGACCCTTTGGGAGCCTACAGTCTTTCCAGGACTGCGCCTTCAACCGCTCGGCCACCTCTCCAATCACTGCTCAGGTTACTGTTATTTATAACTGGTGGTTGGGGAAGGATTCGCCCACAAGTAAATTCCCTGACGGGAATTTCTCGCGGGCCCGCCTCGCGGTTCCGGCCTTTCGCGCTGCTCAAACCGGAACATCGCTCCGGCTTTCGAATCCTTACGCACGCCAAGCAGTTGGCGTGCTCCCATCCATGCTATCTAAAAAGAACTGGTGGTTGGGGAAGGATTCGAACCTTCGAAGGGCGTAGCCCGCTGGTTTTACAGACCAGTGCATTTGACCGCTCTGCCACCCAACCAAAATCGCTTTTCCGCGCCTGACAGGAATTGAACCTGTACTTGAAGCTTCGGAGGCTTCCGTGATATCCATTTCACCACAGGCGCAGACTTCGCTTCCAGATAATTATAGCAAAATACTCCGGAATGCGGAAATCTCCGACGGGAAAATCCTATTTCCCGCCGCGCGCCGCTTCCGCCGCGGCCTGCGCGAACGCCTTCCAGTCAGACGGAGGCTTGCCGCCGCCCTGCGCGAAATCCGCGCGGCCGCCCGCCTTCCCTTCCGCCTTCTGCGCCAGCGTCCGGGCTATCTTGGAAGCGTCGAATTTACCTTTCGCCTCCGCACCCAGCCCGACCACGAACGACATCTTTGCCTCGTCGAGCGCCGCCGCCAGTATCACCGCCGTGGGGTGCTGGTCGCGCAGCTTGTCGCAGAACGCCCGCAGCGAGCCGGGGTCCGTGCCGTCCGCTCTTGCCGCCACCAGTGTCACGCCGTCGAGCTTGATGGTCTCCGCCGGAGCGCCGGCCTGTCCGCTGATAAGCTTCTGCTTGAGGTCGTTTATCTCCTGCCGGAGGGCCTTCTCCCTCGCCAGAATCTGGTCAAGGCGGGCTTCGGACTCCTCGATGTTCGTTGCCATCTTCTGCGCCAGCCGTTCCGCCAGCGCGGAGTGTTCCCTGAAATATTCCACAGCCGCCGGGCCCGCCACGCCTTCCACGCGCCTTACGCCCGCGGAAAGGGCCGAGTCCCTTATTATCCTGACGGTTATTATCTCGCCCGTCCTGTCCACGTGCGTTCCGCCGCACAGTTCCAGGCTGTAGCGTTCCGTGGCCTTGTCCCAGCCGCCCGTGTTTATGAGGACGAAGCGGGCCGGGTCGGCGTATTTTTCGCCAAGCAGCGTCACCGCGCCGAGCGCTTCCGCGTCCTTCAGCGGGCGTTCAGCCTTGCAGACGGAGAAATCTTGCCGTACCGCCGCGTTGGAAATCTTCTCCACTTCCGCCAGCTGGCTCTTCTCCGGCGTGGAGGGTATGGTGTAGTCGAAGCGGAAGCGTTCCGGCGAGACGTATGAGCCCGCCTGCCTCACGCCCTGGCCGAGCACCTGCCTCAGCGCCGCGTTGACCAGATGGACCGCCGTGTGGTTGCAGGCAGTGGCATGCCGCTGCGCCTTGTCCACCGATGCCGTAATCTTCATCCCGGGGGCAAGGGCTTCAAGGGCCTTTACCCGGTGGAGTATTATCTTGCTTACTGGGCGCTGCGTGTCCAGCACCTTGGCGGCG
>CAYPTM010000002.1:0-35279 GCA_964413345.1 uncultured Elusimicrobiales bacterium | reverse complement strand
CGCTGCTGACGCTGGCCAGAACCCACTGCCCGCAAAGCTGCCTGGCCGCGCCGACCGGGATGTTGTCCGCCACGCCGCCGTCCACCAGCAGGCGGTGGCGGTAATGCACCGGCTTGAAGATGCCGGGCAGATTCATGCTGGAGCGCACCGCGACCGCAAGCGGGCCTTCGGTGAAAAGTATGCGCTCGCCCGTCTTGATGTCCATGGCGGTGCAGGCGAACGGTATGCGAAGCTCCTCGAAAGTGCGCTTGCCGATGTTATCGTTTATGAAATTTTCCATCTGCTCCGAGGAAAGAAGCTTGTCCGCGAAAAGAAGGGAAAGGAGGCCGAGACTGTTGAAGTCCTTGGAAACAAGGGAGAAGGACGCCTTCTGCCCTATCTTCCAGAGCTGGGAGAACGGAACGCCCGAAGCGTAGAAGGAACCGACCACCGCGCCCATCGAAGTGCCGGCCAGGCAGTCCACGGGGAAGCCGTTTTCGGTGAGAACCTCCATGACACCCACATGCGCGAAGCCGCGGGCGCCGCCGCCTGAAAGGGCGACCCCCACCTTAGGCCGGGCCGAGGCCGGAAGGTCCTGAAACTCAAGCCAGAGGAAATCCCTGGCAATGCTGTCCTGATTGTACTGGTATGCGGGTTCCGCCCGCGCCATGCCGAGCGACAATACCGCCCATACGGCAAGCGCGAGCCTTTTCATTCACCCGAGAGGTCGTGCACAAGCGCCCATTCCAGCCGGGCGCGAGCCGAAAGCTGATTCTTCACGGCCTCCAAATAGGATTTATGCAGCTCATAGCGCGCCGCATAGGCGCGGAGCGCGGAGAGGGAGGGCTTGGCCTTGGCGGAAACGGCCGCGAAACGCTCCTCAAGGGAGCGGAGCTTGGCCTGCCTTGAATCCACTTCCGTCTGCCAGTAAACCAGGTCCTCGTGGGCCCGGCGGACTTCCATGCGGACGCGGTCCTGCGTGCCGGCGCGGTTGAGCTCGCCCTGCCGCTGCTCGGCGCGGCGCTGTTCAATCTGCGGCCAGAAATCGAACGAAAGGGGAAGCTGCACCGAAAGCGTGGTTTCCCAGCTATTGGAGCTGAGGGGGAATTTGTTCCCGGTCACGTCGTAACTGGCGCCCAGCATCACGGTGGGAGAACGGCGCGACATGGCCAGATTGACCGCTATGGCGTCCATCTCGGCCTTGTAGGCCTCGCCCTTGAGTTCGGGGCGAAGCTCCATGGCCCAGACCATGGCTTTAGAAAGGTTTATGGAAACAGGCTGAGGTTTCAGCTCGCCGGTTATTTCCACCTGCGTGTTCAATTCCTTGTTGAGCGCCCGAAGAAGGGAAAGCCTGTCCTCCTGCACCCGCTGGGAAGAAGCCTGCACCTCGCTCTCCATCTTCGAGAGGACGGAGAAAGCCTCCACGTCATCCCAGCCCTCGAGCCGGAGCGACTGCATTATGCCCCTGGCGGAACCCAGGCTGGACGAGGCGGAGGCGGACACTTCGCGCGAATAGAGGAGCGCGTAAAAGGATTGCTTCAGCGAAAGGGCCACGTCGCGCTTGACGGCGTCGTATCTGGTGCGGGCCTGCTGAAGCGCGGCCTGCGCCAGGCGGTAGGTGTTGGTGATGCGCCCGCCCACGTATATGGGCTGCACCATGCGCAGGGTGGTGGTGAACAAATTCTCGTTTTCGTTTGGCTGTATGATGTGCTCGCCGAAATCGGCCTGCAGGACCTGCGGATATTTTACGTTGGCCTTGGTGATGGTGCCGCCGAGGGTTGCCTGCGGCAGGAAATGGAGGCGGGCCTCCTTTACGCGCTGCTGGGCTATTATGACATCCTGCTCCGCGGCCAGAAGCTGGGAATTGTTCTGCACCGCCAGACGGAGGGAACGGTCCAGGTCAAGGATTTCGGTGTAGGACAGGTCATCCGCCACGGCGGACGCGCCCTGCGGGGCTGCGCCCGCCGGAACGGCGAGCGCCAGCGCCAGAAGGGAGAAAAGCTCCGCTCCGTGCCTGTTCATCCTCAAACCTTGAACCCCATGGAAATTCCGCCCAGCGTGGCGGCGGCCTTGTTTATCTCTTCCTTCAGTTCCGGGTCCTGCGTCTTGGCGGCGATGGCCTTGAGCCTCTCCACCGCGGCGTCCGCGGCGGCCTTGTCCGCCTTCACCTTCTCCTGCAGCGAGGCGGCCATCTTGTTGAACTCGTCCTGGAGTTCGAGGAGCTGGTCGCCCTTGCGCAGGTAGACGCGGTGCGTAAGGTCGCCCCCGGCCAGGATGCCGGCGCTCTTCTCGAACTTGAAGATGGGGCCGGCCATCTTGTGCGAGATGACGCTGGAAACTATCAGCACTATCACCAGGTACATGACGGCCTTGAGGGCGAATATGGGCATGCCCTGCCAAAGCTCCTCGACTATGCCGAGATAGGCCGGCTTGGCGGCGATGATGCGGGAGAGGTTCCACGTTATCTCCAGCCCGACTATAAGGAACCCGAGCAGGACGCTGAACAGTATCAGCGCCATGTAGCGGTACTGAAGGCCCTTCTTTATGAGAATGGTCTTTCTCTTGAAGCCGCCCGAAGGCGCTCCCTGCTTCGCAGCAGCCGTAGTCTGGTTATCCATGGAACCTCCCGCACATGCGCGCGGAAATTACAGCAGCGTCTCCGCCAGGGCCTGCCACTGCGGCGAGACGGTCTTGAGCGTGCCGGTCGCCACCGCGAGGGGAACCGGGACTATCTGGTCTCCCTGCAGGGCGGCCATCACGCCGAACTTGCCCTCGTTGACGAACTGCGCCGCGGCCACGCCTACGCGGGTGCCGAGTATGCGGTCGTTGAGGGTGGGGGCGCCGCCGCGCTGTATGTGGCCGATGACGGCGGAGCGGGTCTCTATCTTGGTTCTCTCCTCGATAAGGGAGGACAGCTTCTCGCCCACATTGCGGCCCTTGAGCACTATATGGCCGAAATCGTCCTTGGCCTGCACCTCTCCGGCGCCGGTGCTGGGCAGGTCTATGGCTTCGCTGGCCACGAGGAGGGCGTACCCGCGCTCCTTGTAGGCTGCGGTGAGCTTGGCAATCATGTCGTCCACGTTTACGGTCTTTTCGGGTATGCAGAAATAGTCGGCCCCGCCGGCTATGGAGGTGAACAGGGAAACCCAGCCCGCGTGGCGGCCCATGACCTCGAGTACGATTATGCGCTTATGGGAGCGCGCTGTGTCGCGCAGGCGGGAAAGGGCGTCCACGGCCACGCTGGTGGCGGTGTCGAAGCCGAAGGTGTAGTCAGTGCCGGACAGGTCGTTGTCCATGGTCTTGGGAACTCCGACCACGGGGAACTTGAAATCCGCGTGCAGGCGGCTGGCCACGCCGAGGGTATCCTCGCCGCCCATGGCGACGAGGGCGTGCAGGCCGAGCTTCTGGAAAGTCTCGCGGGCCTTCTCCACTCCGCCTTCCCTCTTGTAGGGGTTGGTGCGGGAGGTGCAAAGATAAGTGCCGCCAAGGCCGATGATGTCGCGCACTATCGCGCGGTTGAGCGGGGTGGTCTTGTTCTCGATTATGCCCTTCCACCCTTCGGTGAAACCAATGCACTCGTAGCCCATCTTCTCGGCCGCGTATACGCAGCCGCGTATGGCCGGGTTAAGGCCGGGGCAGTCGCCCCCGCCGGTGAGTATGCCAATTTTCTTTGCCATTGCTTTAAGTTCTCCTTAAGTGGAATACGGCTAAAAATTGCTTATGTAGCGTATCTGCGCCACGCGCTCCGGCAGCTGGCGGCTGCCGTTGGCCAGGTAGTTGTTGCAGCCCAGGTCGCGCAGGCCGAGGTCAAGGAAGAAGAACGGCGTGACGTAGAAGCGCGTGCCCAGGTTGACGTGAGAATCGGACAGCTTGTGTATGTTGTCCCATTCGAACATGAAGTTTATCGTGTCCTGAAGATTGTAGTTAAAGGCGATGGAGCCGAAGAAAGAGGAGGACTCGAAATCGGAGAAGTTGAAGGCCGGGTGCACCTGGAAGCCGGGGGCCAGTTCAGAAGTGGCGACAAGATACATCCCGCGGGCCTTCTCCTGGTATTCGCGTTTGGGGAAGTCGTAATAATGGCCCTGCCCGTCGTAGCCCACCGCGAAGGCGGGGACGGCGCGGTTGCCGTCGTAAACGCGGAATTTGGCCTGTATGTCCGGCCGGACGAAGCGTATGTTGTCGGAAGAGCCTATGAGATTTTCCAGCGTGGCGGTGGCGCCCAGATTGACGCGCTGGTGCACGCTGAACAGCGCCCCGGTGGTAACCCCGCCGTTGTTGAAGACCCGGGTCTTTACCGCAATGCTCTGGTAGTCCACCACCGCGGCGGTGGGAGTGTCCAGCAGCTCGTAGTCGGACAGTATGGAGTTGTCCTCTGGAATGAGCCTCTTCGATTCTTTAGCGAAAGAAGGAGTGGCGAGCAATACAAGAACGGCGAGTGTGATAAAACGTTTCATTGGCCTGTGGCCTCCGGTCATGCTGAGAAAAGCCGGCGCCGCACAAAAACGGCACGGCTCTATATATATCTATTATAGAAAATAGCGAGGTGTTTGTTACGGCCGGGGAACGCGCCGCGGAAACCCGGTTTCAGGAGACTGATTTGTCCGGGGCGGGCAGTTCCCCGCGCAGGAAAACGGTCACGGCCTGCGCGAAAACGTCCGGCAGTTCGAAATGGACGGAATGTCCGGCTTCCTTGGCGTAGGCGAAACGGGCGCCGGGAATGGCGTCCGCCAGGGCGCGGCCCTCCTCGGCGGTCATGAGTATATCGTGCCCGCCGGAAATGACCAGAGTCTCCGCCTTGACCTGGGGCAGGCGGGAGGCGGCATCATGCGCGGCGATTATTTCAACGGAAGCGGCGAACTTCTCAGGAGGCAGCATATGGGGGTATTCACTTATCACCTTCACCATCAAATCTATGGTGGCGGGCTTGGAATACATCCCGGGGGAAATCATCCACGGCAGCAGCAAGCGCCAGAAAGACGGGGAATAGCCGTCCCTGCGGGCCAGGGCCGCCATTTCCCGGAACAGGGCGGCGTTGCGCGCGGAGCATACGGCCCCGGTGCCTTCCAGCACAAGCTTTTCCAGCCTCTCCGGGAAACGCAGCGCGAATTCCTGCGCGACATACCCACCCAGGGAATGTCCGGCGACGGATGCCTTCGCCAGTCCCAGATGGTCCAGCAGGGCGCGGACATCCCCGGCCAAATCGGCGGCGGAAACGGGGCCCTGAAGGCAGACGCTCCTCCCGGAAAGGCGGTTGTCCGGCATGACCACAAGGAAATATTTGGCGAGCAATGAGCGGACGGGAAGCCAGTCGGCGCAGTCCGCGGCCAGCCCGTGCAGCAGCACCAGCGGCTGCCCGGCCCCTTCGGTTTCGTAGTGGAGTTTGCAGCCTTCATGCTCGAAATACGCCATGGGACGTGCTCCTTAGTTATGGGAGGTTTCCACCAGCCAGCTCTTGGGACCGAGTATTTTTTCGACATCGTCGAGCAGGGCACGCGACAGCTCCACGCGGAAGCCGGTCTGGATTATGGTGGAATGGTTTGTCGGCAGATGCAGCTTGAGATACACCCCGGCATGCCCCTTGCGGGAATCAAGCAGCGTGCGGAGGCTCTTAAGCTTGTCTTCCTCCAGCGTGGCCGGGAATTTAAGGAAAAGAAATTTGCCGAAGCGGTCTATGGCCTCGTAAAGCTCCACCACCTCGTCCGCGCTGATTTCCACGCGGGTGCTCTCCCCATCGCTGTCCACGTTTAAGCGCCCGGAAACAACCACTATGCTGTTGGAGGTGATGGAGCGCGCGTTCTTCTGGAAACTTTTGGGGAAGCAGTTGACCGGAATGCTGGCCGACAGGTCTTCCAACACGAACTGGGCCCAGGGTTCCTTTGTCTTCTTCGACGTCTTCTTTGAAACCGATGCAATGAGGCCGGCTATGCGCAGGCGGTTGCCGCCGGGCACCTTGCCGCCGAGTATGTCGGCCAGGGAGGCAGGGGCTACCATTTTGAGCTGCTCCTCGTATTTGACCAGCGGATGGCCGGACATGTAAAGGCCGAGGACTTCCTTCTCGGCGTGCAGCATGTCGTGCTCGGAAAGCGGGTCAACCGGCCCCTTTTGAAGGGACGGCCTGGAGGAAAGGCTGGCCGTGTTGAAATCCGCGCCGAAAAGACTTTCGGACGCCTGCTCCTGCGCTTCCTTTATGGCTCCGGCGCGGGACATGGCCTCTTCAAGCCCGGCAAGCAGTTCGGCGCGGGATTCCTCCGGCTTCCTGCCGGGGAAAAGGCAGTCCATGGCGCCGGCCTTTATGAGGGATTCAAAGGTCTTCCTGTTGGCCTGGCGAAGGTCAACGCGGGAACAGATGTCGTTGAGATCGGTAAACGGCCCGCCGGCCTCCCGCGCGCGCACTATGGAGGCGGCGGCCTCGTCGCCCACGTTCTTGACGCAGCGCAGACCGAAGCGTATGCACTCCCTGTCGCCGTCCTTCTCCACGCCGAAATCGGGGAAGGATTTGGCGACGGAAGGGGGCAGGACGGGGAAGCCCATGTCATTGGCTTCCTGTATATAGGTGACAATCTTGTTTTCCTTATCCTCGGAGCCTATGGCGTTATGGCCTATTTCGGAGGTAAGGGCGGCCGTCAGGAATTCGGCGGGATAATTGGCCTTCAGATAGGCCGTCTGGTAGGAAACGAGGGCGTATGCCACGGAATGGGACTTATTGAAGCCGTAGCTGGCGAATTCCGCCATCTGGTCGAAAATCTTGTTGGCCAGCTTTTCAGGAATCTGTTTTTTAGCGCAGCCATCCATGAACTTGGCGCGCATTTTCTGCATGGCCTCAAGGTTCTTCTTTCCCATGGCCTTGCGGAGCCCGTCGGCCTGTCCGGGGGTGAAGCCCGCGAGGCTTTTGGATATTTCCATGACCTGTTCCTGATAGATCATGGTGCCGTAGGTTTCCTTCAGTATGGGTTCAAGCAGCTTGTGCTCGTAGGTGATTTTCTTGCGCCCGTGCTTGCGGTCCACGAATATGTCAAGCATGCCGCTCTGCATGGGGCCTGGGCGGTAAAGGGCGACAAGGGCCGATATGTCGGAGAACTGGGACGGCTTGAGCCCGCGCACAAGGTCGCGCATGCCGCCGCTTTCGAGCTGGAATATGCAGGTCGTCTTGGCGGCGCAGAGCATGTCGTAAGTCTTCTGGTCGTCCAGCGGAATTTTCTGGATGTCTATATCTATGCCGCGCAGGCGCTTTATCAACTTGACGGCGTTGTCTATGATGGTCAGGGTGCGCAGGCCCAGGAAGTCCATCTTCAGAAGGCCCAGCTTGACCAGAGGTTCGCCTTCGTACTGCGTGGTGATGACGTCGCGCGAGCCGCGCGCCAGAGGAGAATACCTGTAGACGGGTTCGCGGGTAATGACTATGCCTGCCGCATGGACCCCGGTATTGCGTTTGAAGCCTTCTATCTTGAGGGCAAAGTCGAGAACCTTTTTGACCTGCGGATCGCGCGCCATTTCCTTCAGCTCGGCGACATCGTTCATGGCGCCGAAAAGCGTGGCCTCGGGGCCGCCGGGAATCAGCTTGGTGATGGCGTTGGCCTGCGAGGGCTCCATCCCCATTACGCGCGCGACGTCCTTGACCGCCATTTTGGCCTTCATGGTGCCGAAGGTGACTATCTGCGCCACGTTCTCCTTTCCGTATTTTTCGCGCACATACTCGATAGCCTTGGCGCGGCCCTCGTCGGAAAAGTCTATGTCCAGGTCGGGCATGGAAATGCGTTCCGGGTTAAGGAAGCGCTCGAACAGCAGGCCGTTGACCAGCGGGTCCACGCGGGTGATATCCATGGCGTAGGAAACTATGGAACCCGCGCCGCTGCCGCGACCGGGACCCACGGGAACGCCCATGGCGCGGGAAGCGTTTATGAAATCTGAAACGATAAGGAAATAACCCGGGAAACCCATGTTGCAGATGACGCCCAGCTCGAACTTCAGCCGCTCCATGTAGGGTGGAGGTATTTCCCCCCCCAGTTTCTTGGCGAGGCCGGCAAGGCAGAGCTTTTCGAGATACTGCGCCTCGGTGGCGTTGCCTTCCTCGGGAGGAATCTGAAAGACGGGCAGGATGGATTTGCCGTACGGTATTTCTATGTTGCACTGTTCGGCTATGGCAAGGGTGTTTTTCAACGCTTCCGGCGTGTGGGAAAAAAGGGCGGCCATCTCCTCCGGCGACTTGTAGTAAAGCTCGTGCGTCGTCATCTTCAGGCGGTTAGGGTCGTCCAGAGTGCGGCCGGTGGAAATGCAGAGATGCACGTCATGCACTTCCCAGTCTTCCTTGCGCTGGTAGTGACAGTCGTTGGTGGCGACCAGCGGTATGCCCGTCCGTTTGGAAACTTCAAGTATGCCCTTGAGAGCCTCAGTCTCCTCCGGTATGGCATGGTCCATCATCTCAAGATAATAATTGCCCGGGCCCATTATGTCGCGGTATTTGCCGGCCAGTTCCACCGCGCGGTCTATATTGCCGCCGGCGCAGGCCCAGGTGACATGACCCTTGAGGCAGCCGGACAGGGCTATAAGGCCCTTGCTGTATTTGGCAAGCAGGTCGAGATCTATACGGGCGTCGTAATAATAGCCGTCCAGATAAGCCTCGCTCAGCATGCGCATCAGGTTCTGGTAACCTTCGTAATCCTTGGCAAGCAGGGTCAGGTGCCCGTTCTCCCGCTGCTCGTTCTTCTCGCGCATCGAGCCTTTGGCCACATACATCTCGCAGCCGACTATGGGCTTAAGACCGGCCGCCTTGGCCGCAAAATAAAAATCCACCGCGCCGTACATGTTGCCGTGGTCGGTAAGCGCGAAGGCGGGCACGCCCTTCTGGGCGAGCCCCTTCAGAAATTCCGACGGATTTCCCTTGTCGTCGGAGACCTTGAGCATTCCGTCCAGCAGGGAATATTCGGAGTGGTTGTGGAGATGTATGAATTCAACGGCCATAATTTACCTGAAAATCTACAATCATATTCTACAAATAAGCGCGGCGCGGGGATATCCGGAAAGAACAGCGGCGGTTCAGGAACGGCTGCTGCCGAAAAACAGGGGACAGGCTTCAAGGCTTGCGCGCGCAACCCCGAAATTCCAGCAGTAAGGATGATAAAGGCGATAGGCCGGCTCTATGCCGAGCCGTACGCAGGCGTCGGCCGCGAAATTGCCGCAGGCCAGCAGAACGGTCCCCTCATGCAGGGATTTCACCCGGACCGAAAAGTCGCGAAGTACAGCCTCATACAATTCCAGCGGGCCCTTGCCCGGCGCATTCCGCAGCACTTCCAACCCGGATATGGCGAAACGAGCTTCGGCAGGCAAATCCCCGGTTTTATAGGCGGAACCCTGCATGGGAACGGGACAGACGTTCATTATCCCGAACAAACGGCAAGAAGGGTCATTGTCCCGTATCATCCTGCCGAGAGGCGACAATTTCGGCCCGAACAGTTTGGCGGACATATTCCTGCCGGTATAGCCCGCCGCGGGGCAGCCGTGCTTCAGCTCATCCTTGTGCGGGGATTCGAGGATGAATACATATTTTACGGCGGACATGTCTCGCGGAAAATCGGGAACAATATACCCGTCCTTCAGGTATTCATATCCACGTACAAGCGCATCGGCGGATGTCGCTTTAGATGGAGAGGACATCTTCATAAGCCTGTTCATACTGGGCCAGCATTCGCGGCATGGTGAAATTAGCCTCCACATTCCGCCTGCTGTTCGAGGACAGCTTTTCGCGCAGTGCGGCATTGGAGCAGAGTTCGGACAAAGCTTTCGCCAGTTCGCCAGAGTTTGCGGGCGGGACAAGAAGGGCCTCCACGCCGGACTGGCAGATTTCCAGCGTGCCATCCACGGCGGTGGCCGCGCAGGGCAGTCCGGCGGACATGGCCTCAAGCAGACAGTTGGGCAGCCCTTCCCACAGGGATGGCAGCACAAAAGCGTCCGCGGCCCCATACCACGGGGAAAGATTGCCCTGCTCCCCCGCCAGCCGGACTTTATCCTTAAGACCAAGGCGGGCAATCAAGCGTTCGAGCGCGGGCCGGTCCGGCCCCTCGCCGGCAATGACCAGCCGGACGGATGGACATTTTTTCAGCACTTCAGGCATGGCTTCAATCAGAAACGGAAACCCTTTCTGTTCGGAGAGCCGCCCAGCGGAGAAAACGATGAAATCACCGCTCCTGAAACCGAGAGAGGCCCGCACCCTTGCGGACTCCTCCGGCGAAGCGGAAACCGGATTTATGCCGTTGCGTATCACGCGCAGGCGCGCGGGAGAATAGCCCAGTTCCGCTTCCATGAAGTCAGCGGTGGACTGGGCCTCGCAAACCGTCATGTCGTCCCTGTTGCGGCCCAGGCGGTCGATAAAACGTAAAGGAAGGGGCCGCGTCCGGTAATTGACGCGGGGAGAGGAAACCAGCTTCCAGTCCCCCTTGGCAAGCCGCGCGAACTGTATGGCGCGGTAAAGAAAAGCATGCACGATATCCGGCCTGAAAGAATCAATGGCTCCGCGGAGTTTCCTCACGTCAAAGGGAGAGGGCAGATAACCCATGCCGAGGCTTCGGACCGGAACGCCGGCCGACTCTATTTCCCCCGCGACCGGGCCAAGCGGCTTGAGGCAGATAACACCCGCCGGTTCGGCCCGCTTTCTGTCCAGCCCGCGCGCGAGCCTAGCCAGCGTGCGCTCCGCGCCGCCGACAGTGGTGGAGGTTATCAGGTAGAGTATCCGCATAAAAAAACCGGTCCCACACAGTGTCGCATATGCGGGACCGGCTTGCAAACAGTTGGCTTACTTGCTGTAGAACTCTTTAATGGCCGCGCATACGCGGGCGACCTGTTCCTTCGTCAGTTCGGGGAACATGGGCAGGGACAGGACTTCCGTGACCGCCTTTTCCGAATTGGGGAAATCGGCGGGATTGAGCTTGAGATGCTCGTACACCGGCTGGCGGTAGAGCGCGAGCGGGTAGTATACGGACGAACCGATGCCATTTTCCTTGAGGAAAGCGGCAAGCTGGTCACGCTTGGGAGCCTTGATTGTGTAGACGTAGTAAGACTGGCTGCCCCCGGCGGGAGGCGCAGGAGGAGTGGTTACGGGAGTGCCCTTGAGGCCCTCATCGTACCACTTGGCGACCTGGGTGCGCTGGGCCGTCCAGTCCTTGAGATGGCGGAGCTTTATGCGCAGTATGGCGGACTGGACCTCGTCCATGCGAAGGGTGGAACCCTCGAAGCCGTACTCGTAGGTCTTGTCCAGCTTACGGCCGCAATGGCGCAGGCTGAGAAGGGCCTTGTAAATGTTCTCGTCGTTGGTGGTGACGGCGCCGCCGTCGCCGCAGGCGCCGAGGTTCTTGCTGGGATAGAAGCTGAACGCGCCGGCGTGGCTGACCGCGCCCGTCATCTTGCCGCCAGAAACAGCGGCCAGGTGGCTCTGGGCGCAGTCCTCGATGACCTTGAGGTTATGCTTGCGGGCAATGGCCATGATGGCGTCCATATCGGCGGGATAGCCGAAGAGGTGGACGGGCAGTATGGCTTTAGTCTTTGGGGTTATCTTCTTCTCGATAAGCTTGGGGTCGAGATTGCAGGTGACCGGGTCAATGTCCGCGAAAACGAACTTGGCGCCGGTAAGGGAAATTGAGGACGTGGTGGCGATGAAGGTGAAAGGGGTGGTTATCACCTCGTCGCCGGGTCCCACGCCGTTTGCCAGCAGGGCTATCTGAAGCGCGGCCGCGCCGGAAGCGCAGGTGACGCAGTATTTCGTGCCGATAAGCTCGGCGAATTCTTTTTCGAAAGCGGCCGTTTCGGGGCCGAGAATCCACTGCATGGACTCAAGAGCCTTTACTACGGCCGCGTTGATTTCCTTCTGCAGCGGCTCATGCTGTTTCTTAAGGTTGAAAAGCGGTATGGGGTCTGCCTTGACTGTGTTTGCCATTGAACATTCTCCTTTGGAGCGGGGTTTCCCCCCTCCATATCAATTCTACGATATTTTACCCCGGCTCCATCCGTCCGCCGGAGCCGGAATCAGACCACTTCCTCCACGCCCTTTATGTCGATTATGAGGCGGGTGGCCTGCTGCAGGGCGGACGCGGAACCGGTGACGGTGAACTCCAGCAGGAGCGAAGAGGCGCTCTTGCCCGGTTTTACCGACACAACCCGCACGCCGGATCCCTCGAACATATCCCGTATATCGTCCGAATAATGCCATTCCAGCGGACAGCGCACCCGTATTATGGCGCGGTGGCGTATGCGGTCCAGCAGGCGCTCGAACCAGACCAGAAGCACCTGCGCGATAAGGAAAAGCAGGACGGAACTGAGGGCAAGCACATAATGCCCGTAACCCACCGCCATGCCTATGGCGGCCACAAGCCATATGCCGGCCGCTGTGGTAAGGCCAGTGACCTTGACGCCGTCGCGCAGTATGGCGCCGGCGCCGAGGAAGCCCATGCCGCTGACTATCTGCGCCGAGATGCGGCCCGGGTCCTGATTGAAACGCTCCCCCACCATCAGCGAGATTATGGTGAAAATGGCCGCGCCCATGCAGATGAGCATATGAGTGCGGAAACCGGCGGGCTTTTCGTGATACTCCCGCTCCATGCCCACTATGCCGCCCAGTATCAGCGCGCCTAGAACCCGCGCGACGTATTCAAGCTGGAAAGCGTAATTCCATTCGCTCATGCAAAAAACCTCAGAAGAACAAAATATATGCCCATAAGGGCAATCCCCAGCGGCACCGCCGCGACCGCCCACTCCCGGCTGCGTATGCCCAGTTTGGCGGAGGAAATTATGTTGGGAATGTTGCCGGGCACCAGCATGCCCCCCGCGACAAGCAATCCCATAAGCAGGAATTTTACCTTATGCGGGGAGAGTGAAGGAAGCAGTTCCGCGGCCGCGAGAGTGGCGTTATCAAGCACCGCGGACAGGCTGTTGAGCCAGTACAGAGCGTCGTCCGGCACACGCGAAACCGTCATTTCAGCCAGCGGAGCCAGCCCGGAACCCAGGAAAACAAGAGCCATGACAAACAGATAAACCTTAAGCGCCCGTACTATTATGATACCGTTGGTTTCCTCCCGATCTGTGGAAAGCGTCTCTTTCTCATCCTTCAGGCCGGGCTTGTAGGAAGCCGCCAGCGCGGACAAGGCGATAACTCCCGGCACGACCCACACGCCAAGCAACTTTAACAGGAAATAGAAATCGGCGTTGTGCGGCGGTCCCTTGAGCTTGGACACGGCTATCGCGGACAGGGGTTCACCGACCGGCGTAAGCACCGCGCCCAAACCTATGGCATAGCAGGCGCAGATGACCAGCCTGAGTTCATATTTGCGCTCAAGCCGGAGCACGGCTATTATTTCGCAGAGGACCAGCGCGGCCACGATGGCGGTTATGACACTGGACACGAACCCGAGGCCGAGAACCACGATAAAGGCCAGCGCCCTGAGCCCGATACGGCCCGCGAGCCAACCCACGCCCGCCGCGATCTTCCCGCGCAAGGCGCGGAAGAGGAAACCGGCCAGAAGAACCGTGATTGAAATCATCAGGGGCTCGGCAAGCGCCTCCCGCACCAGATGCCAGCTCCAGACTCCTGAAATGGTTGCGGCGCAGACACCCATCACAAAAAGAAAAGCTTCAAGCTCCTCCTCCACCTTCCGGAGGGAAAAGGGAAGAAACATCACCAAAGCCATGACAACGGCAAGACCGCCTATAACGGCATACTGATTGCCCATCATTCCTCCGCCCTGTCCCGGTAACCTTTCGGTATGCGGAAAACGGCTTCGTCGATTTTCACCCCCGCGGGCAGATACCGCAGCTTGGACTGGATTTCCACGGAAGGCCGCGGAGCCTCTATAGGAGAGTCGGCCTCATCAGGCGGCGGAGCTTCCTCGCCGATTGTTTTTGTTTTGCCCTGGCCGAAACCGCTCCTGCTGGACGATATGGACATGGAACGCAGTCCCTGCGCCGGAGGGGCCGGCAGGTGCCACACAAACTGGGTGGCGGCCACCTCGCCCTTTAGGGCGGACAGCACGCCGGCTATGTCTCCGGCGATGCGTTTAACGTCTGCGATATTTATCTGCCAGAGGCCGGACACGTCCGCCACGGCGAAAGCCGCGTCGTCCAGCGGGGAAAGCGCGGTCCCGGCGGCTTTTTTGTAGCGCGACATGGTTTTGGAAAGTTCAGCGTATTGCCCGGTTTCAACAGGCGGGCATATCCAGGCCTTTCCGGTTATCTTCCCGTTGGTTTCACGTCCGGTGCGGAAGGCGCGGAACTGGAATTCCATATCCACGCTGTAAATATCGCAGGTGCGCGGCCCGGTGTTCTCCCTTGCCGAGAGCGACAGGTTGGCTTCCCTTCCCGCGAGGGTGTTGCCGCGCGCGACGGACGCGCCGGAAAACAAAACCGCGGGAGGCAGGAAGCCGGTTGACAGCTCCTCGCGCAGGAAAGTTTTGTCCTCATGGTATATGCGGGTTACGCCGCCGCGCTGGAACTGGGCCAGCTGGTCCCGCACGGAACGCCCGTTTTCACTGGGGATTGAAGCGTCTATGCGGAATTTTCCGGCCCCGATAAAACCGTTCTGCGTCCACACGACCCTGCGGCCCTCGCGGACATCAATGGTGGTTATTTCCTGTACGAATCCCCCCCCAGCGGCAAGCGGAGGAAGGAGAAGGGAAGCGGTAAAAATGGCAAAAAGGGCGTTACGGAGCATAAACTAGACTTGATATTTCTATATTGTTATACTTTATTTTAACCGCTGTTGCAGTGTTTGCTTGGGACAATTCTGGGTGGAGCGGTTTGCTGATAAATGGAGACTGTGAAAAAGACAACGAGACTTTTCTTTTTTCACGCCTGTTCCTTAGCGCTTGTCGCGCTCTGGACGGCGGCGTCTTTCGCCGCGCTTAAGACAAGCGACGAAAAACTTGAGATAGACCTTCCCGCCGGCTATGCCGCCATAAAGCAGGAAGACAACCCCGACCTTCTGCTGAAGGCCGAACAGGGTAGTAATTCCGTCACCATAACCACGCTCAACCAGGACGTGAGCGACTCGATGCTCCAGAACCGCCTCAAGGACGATATCGAGAACCTGCGCGCCAAGGGGTACAAGCCTTCAGGCGAGACGGGAAAACTGCCCATACACGGGGACAGAACCTTCTTCTACACGACATACTCCGCCGAAGGCAAGCGGGTGGCCGTGGGTTATTTCACCTACAAGGAAAACTCCTACGTCCTCTCGGCCACCGGGCTGGGCGAGACAGAACTGGGAGACGCAATCTACGCGCTGCGCGTGCCGGGCGAAAAAGTCGCCCCGCGCCCCAAGCCGAAACCGGTAAAGCTTCCGAAAGCAGCACCGCCTCCTTCAAAAGACATCGCGGCAGTGCCGCTTATAGAAGGCGACGGCACGATAAAGGAACCGCCCAAGCCTGAAGCGAAACCCGCCCTGCCGGAACCGGCCCCGGTCGCCGCGGCTTCAACGGCCCCAGCCACGGCGCAGCCCGCGGCGGAAACCGCCCCGGCTCCGGCGGTCGTCCAGCCGCAGACTCCTCCGCCCCCCCCGCCGAAGCCCGTGCTTCCGCCGGTGGTGGAACGCTCGCCGCTGCCCTTCTGGATATGGATAATCATCGGCGCGGCCTGGTTCACGATGCGGGGCAAGGCCCAGAAAAAGTTTACGGGACTTCCCTATCCGAAACTGCCGCCACTGCCAAAGGACATACCGCCGGACTTCCACTTCCCGTTCATCATCAGGAAGGTGGAGACGGGACCGGACCTCTATTACAGCATCATGAGCCGCCACGGCCAGCATCTTACAGCCCAGTATAACAAGGGCCATCACTCGCTTGTCGTGTCCTCGCTTTACGGACTGGTCGCCTTCCACGCCCTCTGGAGCTTTGCCAGCGTAATTGGCCTGGCCCAGAAGGTAGTCACCACCATGCTTAGTTTCCCCGGAGGAAGATACATCGTTTCCTTCCCGGAAGTCATTTTCATTGGCGCCCTGATAACCGGAATCATCCTCTCGGCCAAGCGCGACGAGAAGATAACCATGAACGACCCCAAGGACAATGCCATGCTGATGGAAGCCTTCCCGCACATGGGTTCCATCCTCCTGAAGGACGGCAAGGGGAAGGAAGTGGCCCGGATAAAGCAGGACCCGGCCGCCGGGCCTGGCGTATGGGAATTCGTGGACTCGGAAGGACAGTATGTCTTTGAGCTCAAAAACGAGCATTCCGACCTGCTCAGCGCGAGAAAGCTTTACGGCAATATGGGCGGTCTGCTCAGCTCCCGCTACGCCCTGTATGTGAAGGACCGGCTGGCAGGATTCATACTTAACGACGGGGCCGACAGCTTCCAGATTCACTTCGACTTCGCGTTCATGCGCCTGGCCAACCCGGCGCAGATAGTGCTGTGCGTGCTGTACGTCGAGACCCTTCACCGGGATTTCCGCTATCCCTGGTTCAAGTAGCCTTTAAAGAGAAAGAAAACCCCCCGGCTCCACGCCGGGGGGTTTTCTTTTTATCGGGAAACAGAACAAGTCAGACCGGCAGGATGCTCCGCATCGGCTGAAAATACAGGCTCAGAAGAAAAGCCAGACCAAGAGCCATCATCAGCCACCCGCCGCAGACTTCGCTGTAGCGCACTATGCTCTTATGCCGGTGCAGGAACGCAAGCGCACGTCCCGTGCTGAAACCCGTGATTACGAAGGGAATGCCAAGGCCCAGCGAGAACGCGAACAGCAGAAGCACTCCTTTCAGCATGGTGCCCTGTGTGGCCGCCATGATGAGCAGACCGCCGAGAAAGGGGCCTATGCACGGCGACCAGCCCGCAGCGAACACTATACCCATCATGAAGGCCCCGGCGAAACCCGCGTGGAACCGCCCGAGGGGTATGCGCTTTTCGTAATTGAAAAGGCCGATGCGGATAAGACCGACCATATGCCCGCCGAACAACAACAGCAGAATCCCGGCAAATATCGTCATGCCGCGCTTGTGGTCCACCAGGAATTCGCCAAGGAAAGAGGCGGACGCGCCCATTACGGCGAACGCGACCGAGAACCCGGCCACGAAAAACAGGGAGGCTGCCCCGGCGTGGCGGGCCACTTCGTGCGGATGATGCGCGTCCATGAGACGGCGGGCCGATATGCCGGACATCAGGGAGATGTAGCCCGGCAGCAGGGGCAGAGTGCAGGGGGAGAAGAAAGCCAGTATGCCGCCGCCGAAGGCGGACAAAAGGGCAATAATGCTCATAAAACCTCAGTGATGCCGAGTGTCTTCGACAACTATTATCTCTTCCTTGGGCATGGGCTCCCAGGCAGCCTCGTCCACCAGCTTCATGACGGCGGGCCAGTGTCCGCGCGATTTGAGGATGAGGTCGCACACCTCGCGGACCGCTCCGTCGCCGCCGTTGCGCTTGGTGCGGAAGTGAGCCGTTTTGAGAACTTCATTGACAGAATTGGCGGGAGCGCAGGCAAGCCCAACCTTGCGCATGACGGGAATATCCGTCAGGTCGTCCCCTATGTAGGCTATCTCGTCGAACTTTACCCCGGCGTGCGCTGCTATGTCCTCAAGCGGCTTCACCTTTGAGAGAAAACCCTGATATACATAGCGCATGCAGAGATTTCTTGCCCGGGCCATTGTCGAATGGGAGCGCCGGCCGGTTATAAGGCCGGTGGTGACGCCGAAATTGCGGAGAAGGCGGAGGCCTATGCCGTCAAGCGAACTGAAGCCCTTGATTTCTATGTCGCCGCCGCGGAGGCCGGGTATGGAATACATTTTCCCGTCGGTAAGAACGCCGTCCACATCCATCAGCAGCAGCTTAATCTTCTTTGCGCGCGAAACGAAATATATGTCTTTCATAGTAATTGTATTCTAGCACAACAGGAGCGGCGGGGGGAAAGACCCGGGGAAACCGCCTCCGGCAAAGCCCCGCGCACGGACGCGCGGGGCACGCGAAGGGCAGCTACATGAACAGGTGGGCGACTCCATAAGCCAGCGCGGAGATGGCTGCGGCGCAGGGTATGGTGAATATCCACGCCCATACAATCTCCCCGGCGACGCCCCAGTGGACAGCCGTGATGCGGCGCAGGGAACCCACGCCCATGATGGCGCCGGTTATGGTGTGCGTGGTGCTGACGGGAACGCCAAGCCAGGAGGAGAAGAACAGGCTTATGGCCGCGCCAGTCTCGGCACAGAACCCGTCCACCGGCCGCAGTTTGGCGACGCGCTGGCCCATCGTCTTTACTATGCGCCAGCCGCCGAACAGCGTGCCTATGCCTATGGCGGCGTTGCAGGATATCATGACCCAGGTGGGGACCGCGAATGCGCCATGCAGATAGCCCACGCTGAACAGCAGGCCGGTAATTATGCCCATGGTCTTCTGCGCGTCATTGCCGCCGTGGCCGAGACTGTATGCCGCCGCGGATATTATCTGGCCCTTGCGGAAAAGCGAATCCACATGGGAAGGCGAACTGTTGCGGCAGAGCCGGAACACCAGCACGCCAATGCCGATGCCAAGCACCATGCCCAGTATGGGGGAAAGAACCATGAAGAGCAGGGTTTTTGCTATGCCGTGCATGACAAGCGCACCGCTGCCGGCCTTGACCATTGCAGCGCCGACAAGACCGCCCATGAGCGCGTGGGAGGAACTGGTCGGCAGGCCGTAATACCAGGTCAGCAGATTCCAGGCGCAAGCGCCAACCAGAGTGGCGAATATCACATAGGAGTCTATGGTCCCCAGCTCCACTATGCCCTTGCCGATGGTGCCGGCAACGGCGTGGCTGAAGAACATGAACGCTATGAAGTTGAACAGGGCCGCCCAGATGACTGCCTGCTTTGGAGTCAGGACCCGGGTGGAAACCACTGTCGCTATCGAGTTGGCCGAGTCATGGAACCCGTTGAGGAAGTCGAAAAACAGGGCCAGCACTATCAGGAATATTATCCAGGTAGTGAGCATGGAATTACCCCTGCTTTACGACTATCGATTCGACGGCCTTCGCCACATGCTCGCATTCGTCCATGGTGGATTCGGCCAGTTCGTATATCTCCTTCCACTTTATGATCTTTATGGGGTCAGTGGTGTTGTCGAAGAGACGGGAAATGACGGCTTCGCGCAGCTGGTCGCCCAGATTTTCCAGGCGGTTGATTTCTATGCAGAAATCCTTGATGCGGCTGGCCCGCTTGAGGTCGCGCAGGCCGTTGACGGCCTTCACCAGCACTCCGCAGGACTGGTCAATCATGTCCGCGAACTGGATGATATCGGCGTCCGGAGCGGCGGTCAGGCGGTAAAGCTTCATGCGGGAGGCCATGGCGTGCATACGGTCCGCCACGTCGTCCAGCTTGTTGGCCAGTGAAAGGATGTCTTCCCGGTCGAACGGGGTGATGAACGTGCGGTTGAGCGTGTCGGTTATTTCGTGGGCGAGGGTGTCGCCCTCATGCTCGAACTCACGCATTTTGCGCATGTTTTCT
This sequence comes from uncultured Elusimicrobiales bacterium, assembly GCA_964413345.1. Lineage (GTDB taxonomy): Bacteria > Elusimicrobiota > Elusimicrobia > Elusimicrobiales > Elusimicrobiaceae > CAYPTM01. The sequence continues at coordinate 15,864 of CAYPTM010000002.1, read as the reverse complement.
TCGCTGAAATTGGCGTCCTTAACAATTTGTTTGAAGAAAGAGGCCATTTTGGCGAGGTTGTTGGCCTGCTGGTCGAACAAGTCAAAGAATTTATGTTCCTTCGGTATCAGCTCCATCAGGGGCTCCCAGGGACTAGATTTGACTTCATTTAATAGTACCTTTTTTAAAGAGGGGGGGACACTGACGGGGAACAAAAAAGGCCGGCTCCCCGTCGGAGAGCCGGCCAACAATAAACGGCTGACTTTGGCTAGAACATCTTCTGGAAGAAGCGCTTCACCTTCTGCCACATCGTGGGCGGCCGGTCCAGAGAGGTTTTCCTGCGGCCATCCATCTCGTTGAATTTCTGGGTGGTGGCGGAAATCATCTGGTTGACCGTGTTTATGGTCTTGAGATTGTATTCCTTTACCTGTTTGGCCAGCTTGTCGTTTATGCCGGTAACGCTCTGGCGGTTGCCGTTCCAGAAGGTCCGGGCCTTCTCGAAAGCAGCCTTGAGCCCGTCGTATTGGGAGCGCCATTCGGCCTTGAGCGTCTCCGGGGTGTTCTCCCCGGGGAAGTCGGTGTCGAGCTGATTGAGGCGCATCGCTATCTGGTCGAAATAGCCCTGTATGGAACGCATGCCGGTGTCGAAGACGCGCTTCATGGGCTTGTCCTTCTCAGGGTCAACCGGGCCGGCGAGTTCCTTTATGGACTTGTCCAGAACGGTGGCCACCGCGTCATAGGCCCTGGCGAGGTCCTCTTCCTTCTGACGGAGCTGAAGCTCCTTTTTGCGGACTTCCTCCGACTTGCGGCCCAGCCGCTGTTTGGTCTCTTCAAGCTGGGACTTGAGATCCTTTATCTCATTGCCCAGGGAAGCTATCTGGGCAAGGGCCTTTCTGTTGGACTCCATAAGATTCTGGTAATTCTGGTAGACAGGGCGGGTCTTGGCCTGTCCGACGTAATCTTCCAGCCACTTGGCCACGTCCGCGCGCCTGGCGCACTTAGAGCGGAATTCAGAGACATGAGAGGAAAAGGAAGCCTCGTCCCAGTTCTCGTCCCAGCTGTCCTTGATGTCGGTCTTGGCACGGTCGCAGGTCTCCCAGCGGATGGGGCGGGGAGCCTCTTCTGCGGGAGGGGCAACGGTCTCGGCCGCGGGGACCGGGACAGGCGGCTGGGCCGCGGGCTGAGGAGCGGGCGCGTTTTGCGCCAGCGCGGGGCCCGCGCATACGGACAAAATGACTGCGGATATGAGTTTTTTCATCTATTCCTTCCTTTTACCTGGCGGCCTTCGGAACGGAACCGTCAGCGTTAAGAAGCCGGCCGTCGCGGGTGATTATCACCGCGTGGCGCTTGCCTTCGGGGCCGGAAAAGAGCTTCACGCCGGCCTGACCGGGAACGTCGTCATTGGTGAAAGCAGGGTCCAGGAGCGGGGCTGCCTGCGCTACCGGCTTGTAGGAAGCATGGACGCCGTCAGACGCGGGGGAAAGCAGCCAGACGTTGGCAAACCCCTCAGCCGCGAGCATGAACACGCCCTTGTGGGCTATCCACACGAACCGGGAAACAGACTTTTTGCCTTCCGCGGCCAGTATGGGAGCCAGATCCAGATTGCCCGTGGTGGTAAGGGAATCCTGCGCGCGCAGTTCCACCCTGGACACGGCGGAAGCGGCGGGGACCGGCACTATGTATTCCCCGGAAGTCTGCTCGAAGCGCAGCTGCTTTCCGGCGCAGGCGGCGAAGGCGACGGAAGCCAGCGCGACAACCGCCAGTTTTATGTTTTTGGTGTTCATCTCTTCGTTCTCCTTAATGGCAGTAGCGGCGGAAACAGCGGCTACTTGCCGCGCATTCCCGCCGCGTACATCAGAATGGCGATAACGGTCTTGGAATCCTTTATGGCCCCGCTTTTGATCATCTTCAGAGCCTTGTCCAGAGGCACGCTCATCACATGGAGGAACTCATCCTCGTCGGGCGACATGGGCCCCGGCTTGAGGCCCGTGGCTATGTATATCGGGAGCGTCTCGTTGGAAAACGCGCAGCAGGGCCAGAAAGTTATGAGTTTTTTAACGCTGCGGGCGGTATACCCTGTCTCTTCCCGCAGTTCGTGGCGGGCGCGGCGGAGAGGGTCATCGCCGGCGCCGTGGCATTTCCCGGCGGGAATTTCCCAGGTGACCTCGCCGACCGGATAGCGGAACTGGCGGACCATGACAATCTCGCCCTTGTCCGTGATGGGAAGCGCTGCGGCCGCACCGGGATGGTCTATATATTCACGGGTGGCGGTTTTGCCGTTCACGAGGCGGACCACATCCTCGTTGAAGTTGACGGCGTTGCCCTTGAAAACGCGTTTTATCTTGACTGATTTTTCGACAAGCTTGTGCACGGCTGGTATTTTCTTCATCAGGATAATTATACTTTCTTTTGCCGGCTTCTACCTGGCAAGGGCGGCGGCTATAACGGAGGGCGCAGCGACGGATAAACGCGCCGGACCGGAGCCGGCCTCCCGCCGGATGCGGCCCAGGAGGTCCTTGTTAAGCGGATTGGAAATGACAAAAGACTGCCCGCCCGAGCGGGGGGAGAGGCTCGCGACGCCGTTTTTAATCGAAAACTCGCGGGTAAAGGTTCTGGTTGAAAGGGCCGCACGTTCAATGCGGTGAACGTAAGGCAGGCGGAAAAAATCCGCTATCTGGCGGGCGGCACGCTCTTCAGGGACACCGCCGCCGCACAGCACCTCATACAAATTGTCGCGCCGGTAATTCTGCGCCACCGGGCAGACCGCCTGCCGGGCAATTTTATTATGAACATAACTGACGAAAGCCGCCACCTGCGCGTCGGCCTGCTGGCTGTAATGCCCGCGGTTGACTTCCAGCCAGAGGGCATGGGTACGGAGACGGATATCAATCACCGGCAGGGCGGAATCTGAATCCAGCGGCTTTAGGAGATAATCGACCGCGCCGGAAGCGAACGCCTCATCGATGTTCTTCCTGCCGTCCAGCAGACTGAGCAGTATGACTGGAATGGAGGAAGTGGCCGGATCGGCCTGCAGCTGGCGGCACAGCTCATACCCGCCGGGAGGGGGCATGACCACGTCCAGCAGCGCCAGGACCGGCTGTTTTTCCCTGATTATGGAGAGGGCTTTTTCCGGTTCGGAAACGGGCAGGACGCGATAACCGGCGTTTTCTATGCCCCAAACCTGCGAAAACAAGTGTTCCGCGGTGTCATCAACCCAGACTATCAACGGTTTGGCAATGGCCATGGATAAAGTATATTAAAACGACAAACAATTTACATTGCAAGTAAGCCAACCGCGCATGAAACCTGTCCAGATTTCCGGCTTTTCACCGCGAACCGCGCGTGGCCCTTGCTTTTGAACCGGAAGCGGGCCTCCGGACAGGTTCCGGCCGCGCAAACAACTCGCGCTATTTTATATACTATGCTGGACATGAAAAACGCCGACAAGTTCATAGCTGATTTTTTCGGCCGCACACTGGCCGCCATCGAAGGAACCCTCTGCACCGGGCCGAAAGGCGAAACATTGAGCCGGGATGCGGGGCTTGAGAAGTTTTTCCTTATGGTAAGGGAAACGCACGCCGCCGGCGGTAAAGTGATAATAATAGGCAACGGCGGCAGCGCGGCCATAGCCAGCCACACCGCCGTGGATTTATGGAAGAACGGCGGCATAAGGGCGGTCGCGTTCAACGATTCGTCACTCCTCACCTGCATTTCAAATGACCTGGGCTACGAAAACGTTTTTTCCGCGCCGATAGAGATGTTCGCCGACAAGGGCGACCTGCTCGTGGCCATAAGCAGTTCAGGAAAGTCGGCCAACATATTGAAAGCCGCCAAGGCGGCGGCAGCGCGCGGCTGCGGCGTGGTGACGATGTCGGGTTTCGGCGAGAGCAATCCCCTGCGTAAAGGGGGGGAGATAAACTTCTACGTTCCCTCCGGCGGTTACGGTTTCGTGGAAACCGCCCACGCCATGCTGTGCCACTGCATAGTGGACATGGTCATAGCCGCCAAAACCGACAAGTAGATATTCGAGTTTTCAAAAAGAAAAGGACCGGCGTTTTCGCCGGTCCTTCCTTTTATCTGGCAGATTGCCACCTGCTACTTTTTTTCGGCAAGCTTGCGGGCGATGAAGGTGGCCACATGGTCGGCGTAGGAACCGGCGCCGAATCCCGCGTTGAAGCCTAGCTCCACGGCCAGTTTGTTGGAGATGCGGGGCCCGCCCACTATGGCCAGCATCTTGCCGCGCAGCTTTTCCGCCTCAAGCAGCTCTATCAGCTGCGTAAGGTTGTGTATGTGGACATCCTTCTGCGTGACCACCTGGGAAACCAGTATCGCGTCCGCCTTCACCTTCCTGGCGTATTCGATAAGCTTCTCGTTGGGAACCTGCGCGCCGAGGTTGTGCGCCTCGAGCATCTGGTAACGCTCAAGCCCGAAGTGGTGATTGTAGCCCTTCATATTCATTATGGCGTCTATGCCGACGGTGTGCGCATCCGAACCCGTGCACGCGCCGACCACCACCAGCTTGCGCCCGAAATGCTTGCTGATGAATTCGTCCGTCTCGCCCATGGTCATGGTGTCGGACACCGCCTCCGCGTACTCGACCTTCGAGTAATCGAGTGAAACGTCGCTCTTCGCATAGGCCACGAAGAAGGTGAAGTCGTCCGAAAGGGCCTCCTGATAAACCACGCTGCAGTCCTTGAAGCCCAGCTTGAGAACGTACAGGCGCGCGGCCTCCATGGCCCGGCCGCAGGCCTTCACCGGCAGGGTGAAGGAAAGCTGCATGGCGCCGTCGTTTAAAGTGTCGCCGTAGGGTTTTATGTTCATAGCGTCTCCTTAAGCCACCTTCAGTGATTTTTTGAGGTAGTCTTCCACGGGATTCCAGTAATCCGGTCCCTTCTCGAAGACGCCCGCCAGGCCCTTGCCGCCGTCCTTGGGCCGCTTCACGTCGGCGAACATGCCGCGCTCTATGGCGTCGAACAGGCCGGCCTTCTGCACATCGGAGAGGAAAGCGACCGTCTCGTCCAGCACCTGCTGGGCGCGCTTCTGGATTATGCCGCCCTTTTTGAACTCCACCTCGCTCTGGAAGTCCGCCATGCTGTTCATGACGTACATGGCGTTCTGTATGGCGAGGAAGCGGTCCGCGATGTGCGGGGTGTGTATGGCTTCCGTCAGCATTCCCAGGAGATGTATGGACTGGCCCGTCGCCTTGGAGGCGAAATTGAACATGGCGTTCATGGCGTAGCCCTTGAAGATGTTGCCCGTCATGAACTTGGTGGGGGGCATGTACTTGAGGGGAGCTTCGGGGAATATCTCGCGCGCCATCTGCGCCTGGGAAAGCTCGAGCAGGAAGCCGTTCTTTATCTCGGGGTCCATCTCGAAGGCGTGGCCGAGGCCCATGAGCCCGGCGGGCATTCCCGCCCGGAACGCGAAACGCTCGTTGATGAGCTGCGAGGCCAGCACGGTGTGCGCCTTTTCCACCGCGTCGGAGGTGGTGAGGTAGTTGTCCTCCCCGGTGTTGATGATTATCTCGGCGCGGGCGTTTATCATGCGGGAGAAGTTCTGGTCCACGAAAGTGCGGTACATATTGATGTCGCGGAACAGTATGCCGTACATGGAGTCGTTAAGCATCACGTCCAGACGCTCCATGGCGCCCATGGCGGCTATTTCCGGCATGCACAGGCCGGAACAGTAGTTGACCAGCCTTATGTAGCGCTTCTGCTTCTGGCCGACCTCGTCGAGCGCGGCGCGCATGATGCGGAAATTTTCCTGCGTGGCGTAGGTCCCGCCGAAACCTTCCGTGGTGGCCCCGTAGGGGACGTAGTCCAGCAGGCTCTGCGCCGTGGTGCGGATGACGGCGACGATGTCCGCTCCCTCCACCGCGGCGGCCTGCGCCTGTTTTACATCCTCGTAAATGTTGCCGGTGGCGACTATAACGTAAAGGAGGGGGGATTTGACCGCCGAGGAGAACTCCTCCAGCTTCTCGCGGCGGTGCTGGACGTTTTTGGAGACGAGGCGGTCGAAAGCGTCCACCAGCTCGCGCCCCTTCTGCTCGATATGATGCGCGTCGACAAGGCCGAGCGAGGTTATGTCGAAGCCTTTGCCTATGGCCTCGTTGAGTTCCTGCGGAGTCTTGGCGGTTTTAAGCAGGGCATTGATGTAATAGCGCGACAGGCCGCTCTGAATGCGGTCCTTCAGCGCGTCCACCAGCATGTTCGGAACGGGAACCCCGTCCGGGCTGGTCATGTCCGCGCCAAGCAGGCGCAGCGTGGCGCGCTCCACCGTAACGGTGGAGTGTTTCCCGACAAACTTCTGCACGGGAGCGGTTATCTTCTCCGCGCTTTTGCGCGCGGCCGCTATCTTGGTTTTTGACAAACCGAGCTTGCTCTTCATTCATCCTCCAGTAAGCGCCCGGCGCGGGCCAGCAGGGCGTTGTCCACGCCCAGCAGGCGCGCCACCTTGAGCGCGTCGTATGTTCCTTTGCTTCCTTCGTCACAAAGCAGTTCATAGCGCATGAAGCGGTTTATCATGCGCAGGCGCGCGGAGAGAGTTTCCTTCCCGCGCCCGGCCCCGGCCTCCGCCCCGAAATAGGAGGCGAAAGCCGGGGCGTCCAGACCCTTCATCCGGTACCGGCCAAGGCCGGGGACGGACGCAACGCCTGAAAAATGGGTGGTGAACAGGGCCCTCGCCTTCTTCCCGGCGGCGAATTTTTCCGCCAGCGCGGACAGCAGGGCCCCTGCCTCGTCGGAATTAGTGGTCCGGGCGAATTCGTCGAACACGAACAGGGCGCGCCGCCCGGCGTCGGGCAGGGCGTCCATGAGGCTGCGGCATTCAAGGCCGAAACCGGACAACCCCGCCTCCGCGCCGCGTCCGGCGTCGCCGATATAATGGACAGCCTCGAAAAGCGGGGCCTCGAACCTGTCCGCCGGAACGGGCAGGCCGCGCTGCGCCGTCAACTGCAAGAAAACGATTGTCTGAAGCGCCACGGTCTTGCCGCCCATGTTGGAACCGGTTATGACGCAGGCATGCTCGGGCAGTTCGCAGGAGAGGGGAGTGTATTTAAGCCCCTCGGCCGAAAGGCGGGCCTCAAGCGGAAGCAGGCGCCCATTTTTGATTTTTATCGTCCCGGCAGTGCGCGAAAGACGCGGACGCCTGAGTCCGAATTCCAGAGAAAGGGCGGCCTTGGCCCGCAGCACGTCTATCCTGCAAATGGCGGCGCGGCAGGCTTCAAGCGCGGCCTTTCCGGCCCTTATGCGGGCCGTCAGCAGGGCCAGGACTTCATCCTCCGCGGCCTTCTCGGCGATGATAAGCTTGTCCCTCCGCGCGCAGACTTCAAGATAGCTTTCCCCATACACGGGGCGGACCACCACGCGGGAGGAGTCGTGCTGCTCGATGAAAAACAGCGGGGAGGAGAAAATCCGGCGGGCGGACGCCTCATCCAGCACGATGAAATCGCGGAAACGGAAATCCAGTCCGAACTCGTCGAGGGCGCGGCGATGGGCGGCCTCGCGCATGGCCGCGAGTTCCGCGTCTGCCTCGCGTATTTTTCCGCGCGCCGCCTTCAGCGCCGGAGAATACGCCTCGGAAAGATGGAATGTTTCGTCGTCAGAACCCCCCTTGCGCAGCAGGGAAAACAGCGGGCCGGAACGCCAGCGCGCCCCGCAGAGCGAGGCCAGACCGGGCGGAAGAAGGGAAAAAACGGCCTTCGCATTGGCAAGGAATTTCTTGACCGAAAAGACCGACGCCGAATCCAGCCTGACCGGGAACGACGGCTCGATATACGGAATCCTGCCCAGATGATAAGACAGCTTTGCCGCCCCGACCTTGCCGGCGGAAAGGAAAGAGGCGAAGCGCTCCACGGCGTCAAACTCTTTCTCCAGCTCGTCCGCGTCGGTAAAAAAGCGGGCGGCCTCCCGCTCGGCACGGCCATAGGGCGTGAGGGGTTTGTACCTTTCCCAGAGAAAATCGAAATCGCAGAAGACGCGGGCAGCGTTCATGCCGAAGCCCCCTCATAAATGTTCGCCAGCACGCGCCCCGACGAAACGAGCGGGGCGATATCCGCGGCCGGAACGTCATAAAGCACGGTCTGCACGAAGCGGAGCGGAACCGCCCGCCCGAATTCCACGCGCCGCTGCCTGCGGAAACGGGTCCACGCCTGAAGCGGAAGAAAGTTCTTTGTGAAATCCTCCAGCACAACCGTTGCCGCGTCCCTGGGTATTGAGGCGGCGCGGGCCTCGGTGAGGGCGCCTTCCACCATGAAAGCCCCGACCCTGCCTTCATGGCGGGGGACAGAATCGTAATCCAGCATAAGGCGTATGGCGTCCATATCGGAATTAAAGGACTGCCTGCGAACCCTGGCCACGAAAACAAAGCCAGCCTCCCCTCCGGAAGCAGCCTGCGTGACGCGGTTTACCGCGCCATCCACCAGACAGGTTTTGGCGCCGCGCGCCCTGACGGCCGTAATCATCGCGGACAACTGGTCGTTAGTGTCCGGCCCGGCAATCTCCACATGGCAGGGGCGCATGCTTTTCGCAAGACACATCCTGCCGAGCGGTGTTGAAAAAGGAAACATCTCCAGATATTCGAACTCTCCGTCAGAACGGGAGAAAAGCTTATCGGTCGATGCGATAATGTCGCCCGGCATGGCGGTGATGCGCGGCTTGGGATTGCCGAAAACCAAGTCGGCCTCCTCGCCGTCCACGCCGATTGTCATATAGGCCACCGGTTCGGCCCCCCGCAGGCGGGCCAGCGCGTAATTGAGAAAAGTGGTCTTGCCCGCGTTCTTTTCGGAACCGGTTATGAAGGTCACTTTCCCGCGAAGACTGCCCATCATGTCCATGTCAGAGTTTTATGCGCAAATCATTTACGCGCTTTATCTTGCCGGTACGGCTTATGCGTTCTATGCCCTCCGGCGGAAGAATCTCAATTTCAGGAGGGCCCATCCAGTCGTTGTCGATTACATAGGCGAGGTCCTCGCACCTGTCGTGGACCATCCTGCCCAAAGTGTCAGCCAGGCGCTTCGCTTCGGCGGAAGAAACGGCGGCACGTGTTTCCACGCGCAACTTCATGGCGTCGCGGTGGCCCTTGCGGAACAGTTCCGCCTGGAAATTGAGGCTCAAGCCCGGCACGGCGGATATGGCGCGCTGCAAATCGTTGACGAAAACGTGCGCGCCGCCTATATGAATGCGATCGTCGCAGCGGCCGAGTATTTCAAAAAGCATGTCCTTGCGCCCGCAGGGGCAGGGCTTTTCAATGAAGCGCCCCAAATCGCCAAGCCGGAAACGCAGTATCGGCATATGGCGCTTGTTAAGCACGGTTGTGACCAGTTCGCCGACTTCTCCGGCCGGCACAGGCTGGCCCGTTTCCGTGTCCACTATCTCAAGGAACTGCTCCTCCTCGAACAGGTGGTGGACGCTGCCACTGCAGTGCGGGCACTGGTAGCCTATTGCTCCCGCGTCAACCGTGGCGTAGCCCGCCGACCGCACGCTGACCCCGGGGAATACCTTCCCGAAATAGGCGGTCAGCTCCGGCCCGACGTATTCCCCGCCGTAGAAAATGAGGCGCAGCGGTATTTTCACCCGCGGACGGGCGGCCTCCACGGCCTCCGCCAGCTTGGTGAGGAACGTGGGCAGGCCTATGATGGCCGTCACCTGGAAGTCGGACAAAAACTTGAGTATGGTCTCCATCGGGAGGGCGCTGCCGACCGGCACGGACACCGCGTCCGTAAGGGACAGCGCCTTCTCCACCGTTATGAAACTGGACCAGAGATTGCCCGCCACGAACAGGTTGGCGGCGCGGTCCTCCCGCCCGAGACCGGCGTTGGAAAAGCATTTGGACAGGGTGGCGCTGACGCGGTTGTATTCCGCCGAATTGAAGAAGATATACTTCGGACTGCCGGTAGAACCGCCGCTGGCGAAATAAACGCCCTTCTGCATGGGACCGGTGAAAAGGTCGTGGCTTTCCGGCGGAGTATTTTCAAGTATATGGTTCTTGTCCAGAAACGGCAGCCTGGCGTAATCACCGAAGGTACGAATGGACGCGGGACCTTTTTTAAGATGCCGCGCATAAAATTTGCTGTGGGCGCGGGCATGCCTGTAGAGGTCGTCCAGCTTGTCCGCGACAGCCCAGCCGCCCTCCACGCCGACTATGTTCACCAGTTCCCGCATGGGGAAGGTGCCGTCGTGCGGAGACCCGTTCTCGGAAGACAGCATTTTGCCAAGTTCCGTAACCCGAGCGACGCGCATATGCGCCAGTGCGCGGGCTATCGAACGCCTGTCTCCGGTGAAACCGCCGACGCCCACGGTCTGCACATAGCCGCGCATGGGTTCCATGAGGCGGGCGACTTCCTCTACGGAGGAAGCGGCCTTCACATAAAGCACGCGGTGGAGGGGGGACACGCGGAAAGCCTTGTCCTTCTCCGCTATTATGGTCCAGTGGGTGCGGGGGAAAGAGCTTTCCACCCTCGCCAGGCCGAGTCCGGAGTCCACCTTGGCCAGTTCGCGCGCGCGGGTTATCTCTACCTGCTCGTCGGCGGAAAGAACGCCCTGCGGCAGGGTCTGCTGCATGGCCTCGAAAGCGAATGGGGCCAGTTCCATGAAAGAATCCACAAGCGCGGCGGCCCTGCGGGAATCAGGCTCGACAAAATAAAGCGTGTGCGGCGAGGCGCAGGCAGACTGGTCCCAAAGGCATACGTCGCGCGCGACGCGCGACGCCACCGCGGCCATGCCCTCCACCTTCGCGTATTCGCCCGTGACGAGAGCCATACTCATCTTGGGGCCGAAACCGGTGACATGGGTGGAGGAGGGGGCCAGTTTCTTGTAGGCGGAAACCGCCTCCTCCCCGCCCCAGATGAAAATAACGTCGCTGCCTTCCGCCGCGGCGCGCTCCACGTCCGCGCTGCCGCCCTTCCATTCAAGCACGGCCACGGAAGATGAAAGCGGGCCATTTTTGTCCGCCGCCGCGAGGGCACGGCAGAACAGCACGGCGAAGGCGGACGCGCCGGTGGCCGTCTTCACCACATTAACGTTGCGCGTCAGCAGGCCGAGCAGCAGGGAATCTATGATGCCGAGGAAAACGTTGCCGGCCCCGACGTGAAGCGCCACGCCCTTAGGGCAGGCGGTGATGAAACCGTTGTACCCGGGCCGGGTGACGCAGGCGTCGGTTATGTAGGGCAGGAACAGCTCCAGGTCCATCCTGCGGCGCATTTCTCCCGCGTCGAGTATTTGCGGAAGTATGTCGAGCGTGTCCTTTATCGTGGCCTCGGAAAAGGCGGAATCGGCCCGGAGAAGCCGCAGGGCTTCCTTCCGCCACGGCCCTTTCCCGTCTGCGAAAAGCCGGCCGGTTTCCGCCAGCGCGGCTATGACTTTTTCAGAGGGAAGCGTCCGCACTTTCTCCGTTTCAAGGCGGGCGCGGGCGAAAAGTCCGCGCACCTCCTCCGCGCCCCAGGGTTTGGAGCGCGGTACGGCCCGGCCGAACACCCAGGCGGTGGAAAGGGTTTTTGTCATAGCAGTGTGGACGCCGATATGGCGCACCCCTTTAATTTTTTTACCCCGGCGCGACCGGCTATGTGCATGACGGGCCCGCGCAGGCCGCAGGAGCATTTCTCCTCCAGCCAGCCAATGTCGCTCGACAGCAGCGAGATGGACGGATAGCTTGTCAGGTAAGGCGTTATGAACTGAAGCAGCCCCTTCTGCCCGAAGGGCAGCGGTTCCAGCGTCGCGGGGTGGCGGACGATTATGCGTCCATATATCGGCACGTGGAATTTCCCCAGCGGACAATCGATATAAGGCACCCCGTGCTCTACCATGCCGAAAAGGTCGCGCACCCGGCTTTCGTGCAGGCCGAGGCAGGAGGCAAGCTGACGGCGCATGACGGACTTGTCCACGGCGCGGTCCTGCTGGTCCTTCCAGCCGCCGCCGGTTATCACCCAGCTTTCAGGATGGAGGCGGGCATAACGGCCTTTGGCTTTTTTGAATTCCTCGCACAGCATCATGGCGTGGGCGGGGAAACCCACCAGCCGGACGGGCCGCCCGCTTTTCTCGAAACGCTCGAGAGCCGCGATGGATGCCGGTATATTGAAGAAAAAGCCTTTTTTGGCGCCGTCCCATTCCAGCGCGTAGCAAACCCTGCCGGGAAGCGTGAGGCCGGTTATCAGCTCGTCGGTGAAGGCCGTGCCGAGGTTTTTGGCCACATGCGGGTCGTAGGTGAAGCACAGGTAGTCGCACGGCGCGGAGCGGTCGGCAAGGCCGAGCCCGTCGAACACCTGCCAGGCCATGCGCCTCACGCGCAGCAGGGAAGCCTCGTCCAGCACGATGCGGCTGCGCTGGCCGCTGGTTCCGCTCGACGTCAGTTCCAGCCGCACCTTTTTCTTCGGCACGCTGACAAGGAAATCCCGTTCCTTGAAGGCAGCGACGAAGATGAAAGGCATGCGCGCGATATCGGCGGCGGACTTTATGTCGTCCGGCGTGAAACCGGCGTTTTTCCACACGCCCCGGAACGCGGGACAGCCCTTGTAATGGGCCCGGGCGGCCTCGCGCATGGCGGCGCAGAAGAGCGCGTCCGCCCCGCGGCCGTGGCTGAAGGCCGGGGCTTCCAGCAGGCGGCCGATGTCTCCGCCGTAGCGGGCGAGCGGTTCGGCTATCGGGGAGGAAAGCTCGCGGGCCTTCACTTGTTCCCCTTGCGGAAGGCCGCTTCGACGTAAAGTTCGCGCCAGAGCTTGAGATATTCCTGGAGGAAATCCCCGTAGGCGTGGGTAATGCTGACGTTTCGGAAATCCAGCATGTCGAAGGAACGGGAAAACACCACGTAATCCCAGCGCTTGCTTCCCGCCTTCATTATGGCGGGGAAATACGCGCTGGGCAGGAAGCGGGCGTTAAGGGCGCTCCACTGCAGTTCCGGGCTGTAGGCGTCCACCAGAAGCTCGATATAGCTGACGTTGATCTGGCGCAGGGCCTGGGCCACGCTTTGGAGCATGAGGGACGGGTCCCTGGAATCGGTGCGGCCGCCGGTTATCATGCTGTACTTGTCCTTCTCGCCGTAATGCAGGAAAATCTCGTGCTTCTGGTCGTGGGACATCAGCATCAGGTTGGGCGGATGGAAGGGAACGTAACTGTTGGCGAATATGCCGCTGTTGCCAAGCTGGGCCGCGCGCGCCGCCACGAAACGGGGCGCGTTGATGACTTCGAAAGGGATGATGTCGGCCTGCTTGACCGACGCGGCCGACGCGGTCTGCTGGCGTTTAGAGGCCTTGCACACCTTCGGCGCGCCGAGCTGGAGGTCCTTTGCCGCAAGCTCCCTGCGCGCCAGCTCGTAAAACGGCAGCACTTCCTCGATTATCTTCACCGGCGCGCGGCGCAGCTTCCACGCCTCCTTGACGAAATAGCCGGCAAGGCAGTGGGTTTCGTGCTCGAAAACCTTGTGCGCGTTGGGGAATATGCCGAGGGGAATGAAGCCCAGGTTTTCCGTCATCTGCTGCGGCGCGGTGGTTATGGTGCGCGTGGTCGCGTAGACGGCGTCCACCAGGGATTCCTCCTTGGTTATCTTGTCCTGGATTATCTTCATCATGGTGTTGGCGAGATTATGCTTGCGGTAATCGCGCGACACCACCGCGCCCAGCGCCTTGGCCATGCGCTGCGGGCGGTCTATCTGGTACAGGAGGCTGCCGATGATGCGGCCGTTATGCTCGCCCACCAGCCAGAAAAAATTGTCGTTCTCTATGGCCGCCTTCACCCGCTCGCGGTCGTAGATAAGCGGCATGGAATAATTCGCGCCGTAAACTTCGCTGTAAAGAACCTGTATGCGGCGGGCGTCCTCGGGGCGGGCGTTCCTGATGCGTATGTCCGCACCCTCCTCCCCGGTAGAAAGAAGAACTTCCACATGCCTAGTGCTCATAACACCCCCAAAGCCCGCGCTGCCCGGCAACTGCGGCCGGGCCCCGCCGAGCCGGCAAGCGGCAGGCGGGTATTGCGGCCCGGACGGCGTGGGCTTTAATGTTGTCATTATATAATACGATAGAGCCCGCGGAAAGGAGAGACCGCGGCGCCGCAAGCCCGGCGCGCCCACGCGCCGTTTGACAGGAGGGGGGAAGGATTGTTAGTTTTACTGATATGCCGAAATTCAGCGTATTCCCCGCAGCGGCGCTTGCCGCCGCGCTCAGCGTCCCGGCCATGGCCGCGAAGGATTATACCGCCGTTGACGACGGGCAGCTCATGTCCGTCCCGGACGCGCATGCGACACTGAAGGAAGCCCCGCGCGAGAAGAAGACCGGCGGTGGGGAATCGCCCGCCTTCTCGATTCCGGAGGGGGCGAGCATAGAGGATATAGCCAACCGCCTGCGCACCGACATGATGTTCGCCGGCAAACTGGCCGACCAGCTGCTGGAAACCGGCGAATACGGTAAGCTGGTGCCGGTGGACCCCGACGACGACCGCGCAGCCATCCGCTCGCGCCTGATTTTCTGGGAGAGGGCCAACGCCGAGACGGCCGCCCGCCTCTGGCGCGACGCGGCGGAGGACACGAACGGCGACGGGCAGCTCGGTCCCGACGAGATAAAGCTCAAGACGCTGAAATTCGGCCTGAGCACGAAGCTGGTGAATCTTCTCAAGGAAGCCAGGGACAACTCCTCATCCGGCAGGCAGGCGGAAGACCTCGCCTACACGGCCGACCGCCTCTTTACCGGCGAAAAAGGATATGACGCCAGGATGTACGCGGGCTCCTCCGGCGGAGTGTATGCGGGGGGAGGAGGCGGAGGCGCGCGCAGAACGGCCGCGTCCATACTGGCCCCGTTCCCCTTCAAGCTGGACTCGGCCGGCGCGGCAAAGGAAGACAGATTTCTCTCCTCCTGCCTGGGCGACATGCAGAAGGAGCTCACCTACGACAAGGCCCGCGCGGCCAAACACCTCGCCGGGACGCCCAAAACCCTCAAGGAGCTCTCATCCAACCAGCAGGAGCTTGAAAAGGTGCTGAACACCCGCATCGGCGGGAAAACGGTAGCCCAGCTTTTAAGCGCGGATTTCGGCGAGCGGGAAAAACTCATCGCCTCCGCCACGGACAGGTACAGAAGCTTCGCCGCCTTCATGAGTCGCTTCGTAAACCGCAATGACCTTCAGGAGATGGAAAGCACTCTGCTGGAAAAACTCCGAAAAAACCTGCGGGGGGACTTCGCGAAACTTTACATTCTCGCCCGCGCCTTCGACGTGAAACTGGCTTCCGACGGCATCACCGCGCCCTTCAGGGAAGGGGCGGTCTTCGAAGGCTTCACCGTACAGTTCATGAAGGACTACATACGTTCAGCAGGCGTGCTGAAGAAAGAGGCCGCCGCCCTCAACGCGGCCTACGCCGCCCTTTACAAGGACATGGACACGCTGCCGCTGAACGAGGCCTACAGGCGCCTTCAGCAGCTGGACGCCGTGCAGACACGCCTCAAGACGCTTTCCCTGCTGATGGCAAGGCTCCCGGAACTGCACGCCACGGCTTCGGCGACGGGCTCTCCCTCCCTGCTGGAAAGGGCCATACTCCCCTTCGCGGTAAAGCGCTATCCCGACACGGAATACACCACCGCGGTGCGCTCCCTTACCGTTTACAAAAAAGCCATAAGGGAGAGCATACGTTTTCTGGCCGAAGGGCAGTTCGACCGGACGCTTGCCCTGCTTTCGGCGGCGCGGGAAGACGGCAACGCCCTGGCCGCCTTCGCGGAACTGGACAGGCAGACGCGCTACAGTGTGGCGGTGGTCACGGCCCCCAGGGAAAAGTTCAGCTTCATGCAGATGCTCTTCATCGAGGGACCGTTCTACCGCCCGATAACCCCGCTCGTCAAAACGGTCCTCGCCAATCCCGCGAAGCCCCGCCTTCCTTTCAGACGAAAGCGCTGAATCCCTTTGTAGTATAATAATG
>CAYPTM010000001.1:0-37415 GCA_964413345.1 uncultured Elusimicrobiales bacterium | reverse complement strand
GCTCTCTTGTCGACCTTACGGATGCGGAGCATCTTGCCCCGGCCACGGCCGCGGACGCTTCCTGCATACAACTGTCCGCCGTGGCGGGCGCCGCGCTCGGTTCGGTTTTCCTTGCTGCAACGGGCGTGCTGGGGGCCTTCGCCGCCAATGCGCTGGCTTTCCTGGTTTCCTTTCTTGCCGTGTTCGGAATACGCACTCCCCTTGCTCCGAAGGGGAGCTCATCCGCCGGGTATTTGTCCGAACTGAAGGCCGGCATTTCCTACATAGCGTCCAGCAGGCCCCTGCTGGCTTTGCTTGTTGTGTTCTCGGTGGTGAATTTTTTTGCGGCTCCGCTGCTGATAATAATGCCGATGCTGGTCAAGTTTTCCCTTAACGAAACCGCCGTATGGCTTGCCGTTTTCGAGACTTTCTTCGCGGCCGGTTCGGCGGCTGTCGCGATAGCGCTAAGCCTTCGCCCCGGGCAGGGAAGCATTTACGCTCCTCTTTCCTTCTCCATGATATCCGTGGGGCTGCTGTTCGGTTCGCTCGGTTTCGTGTTTTCAAAGGCGCTGCTCTGTCTGCTTCTTTTGGTAATAGGGGCCATGCTTGCGCTGGGCAACGCCAAGGCGATGATATTTTTCCAGCATGTCGTGCCGGATGAAATGAAGGGCCGTTTTTTCGCCGCGCTTTATACCCTTTGCTTCGCGGTGGTTCCGCTTTCGCTGGCGCTGAACGGTGTGTTGGCGGAAAAGATGCCGCTTTCCGTTCTCTGTGCCCTCAACGGGGCTGGCGCTGCGGTGCTGGGGCTGGTTATCCTTGCCATACCCAGAATGTCCCCGTCCGCATCAGGAAGCTAGGTTTTTCCCCCATTGGCGCGTGCCGCCAAGCCACCCTGTTTTTGGGCATTGCATAAAAATCTCACCCGTGTATAATAAAGGGAGAGGGACCAGTCCCGTGACGGCGTCCTGGCGCGGAGGGTGAAAGCCTTTTTTTAAGGCGGTTCGCCAGCGCCAGAGCATATGTCTGTGCCGTCGGGGGCAGGGAAAAGGCAGCGCACCTCGTTTCTACAACAAGGGAAGGGGGTTATCGTGCGAGCAAATCCGCATATTCTTGAAATAAACACCCGGCAGTGGCTGTGGCTGCTGCGGGAAAAGTACGGCGCTACACTTACCCTGGGCACTGTCCCGGACGAGGAATGGGTGGCGCTCAAGCACCTGGGTTTCGACGCCGTGTGGCTTATGGGCGTCTGGCAGACAAGCGCGAAGGCCGAGCTTATAGCGCGCGCCACGGATTCCCTGGTAAAGGAAGTCACCGCCCTCAAGCCGGAGGCTTCTCTGGACGACATAGCCGGTTCTCCGTATTCGGTTTACGATTACGTTCTCAACCCGGAATTCGGCAAGCCCGAGGAACTGTCCGCCCTGCACGTCAAGCTGAACGAGCTCGGCATAAAGCTGTTCCTTGACTATATATCCAATCATCTTTCCATAGACCATCCCCTCACCAGGACCTGCCCCGACTGCTTCATACAGGCCGACCCTGAAGAGGTCAAGTATCACAATGACTGGTTCTTTGAGGCGCAGACTGATTCCGGCGTGCGCCATCTGGCCTACGGGCGCGACCCCAACTTCCCCGCGTGGAAGGACACCGCCCAGCTCAATTATTTCAATCCGGCCGCGCGCCAGTACATGATGGAAACGCTGCTCAAGCTGACCGAGCTTTGCGACGGCGTTCGCTGCGACATGGTCATGCTGTCTCTCAACGACGTGCATGAGGGCACCTGGGGCTGGCTGCTGAAGAAGCAGGGCTACAACAGGCCGGCCGCAGAATTCTGGCCCGAGGCCATACGCGCCGCCAAGGAAAAGAACCCGCACTTCACGTTCCTGGCCGAAGTTTACTGGGGCCTTGAATGGCGCGTGCAGGAGATGGGTTTCGACTATACCTATGACAAGGTGCTTTACGACCGCCTGCGCTACCT
The DNA here is from genome assembly GCA_964413345.1 of uncultured Elusimicrobiales bacterium. GTDB lineage: Bacteria > Elusimicrobiota > Elusimicrobia > Elusimicrobiales > Elusimicrobiaceae > CAYPTM01. Next base: position 35,461 of record CAYPTM010000001.1, on the reverse strand, counting down.
GGGCCCGTCCGACGTGCGCGGACACCTGCGCGCCGAAAAGCTATACCAGAAGCGTTCCGTCCGCTTCATCGAAAACCACGACGAGATGCCCGCCCTGACCGCCTTCGGCGCGCAGAAATCGCTGGTGGCAGCGCTGGTCACCTCCACGCTGCGCGGCATGAGGCTGTTCTACCTCGGCCAGATAATGGGCGTGCCGACCAAGATTCCCATACAGTACAAGAAGTTCGACATCGAAGGCGATTCCGCCATCCGCAAGTATTACGAGAAGATTCTCAAGATAGCGGACCATCCCGCCTTCCACGGCGGGGAGTGGAACCTGCTGGAAGTGCGGCCGGTGGCGCAGGGCGACGAGACCAACGCCAACCTGCTCTGCTGGTCCTGGACGCAGCGGCGCACGCTTAAGATGGTGGTGATAAACTATTCCGCCACCCTCTCTCACGGCAGGATAGGCGTCAGCGTGCCCATGTCCGGCAAGAACTACACCTTCTACGACGAGATGGCTGAGATATTCTTCACCCGTCCCGCCGAGGAGGTCAAGGGTTCCGGCCTGTTCGTGGAGCTGCCGCCCTTCGGCGTCCACGTGCTTGACCTGGAGTTCTGACCCGGCTCCTGTAAGACTTTGGGCGGACGCTTTTTCAAGCGTCCGCCCTTTTTACAACCTTATGCCAATACCCGAGGAAATCGCCCTTTACAATGCCGGGCACGAGCTGACTGACCATCTCGTCTACGGCAGGCTCGCGCTCGCGGAGCGCGACGCGGCCAACAGGGAGCTGCTTGAAAAACTTGCCGTCCAGGAAAAGGCCCACTGCGCCTTCTGGACGGAACTTGCCCCCGCCGGGAAAAAGCCGGAGCCGGATTCCCTCTCCCTGTCCCTGACCCCGGTATTGCGCCGGGTCATGGGCGTTACGTTCACCATAAAGCTTCTGGAAAGACATGAGAAGGAAACCATCTCGCTTTACGAAAAGACTCTCGCTCCGCTCATGCCGCCTTCCCACAGCGAACGTTTTTCCGCCATCATCGATGATGAGCGGAACCACGCGCGGGAACTGGTCGGGCGCATAAAAGACAGGCGGGTCGAGTATGTGGGTTTCATCGCGCTCGGCCTGTCTGATGCGATAGTGGAGCTCACCGGCGTCAATGCGGGTTTCCTCGGCGCCACGGGTTCAACCCGCGCCGCGGGTCTTTCAAGCCTTATAGTCGGTTTCGCGGCGGCCATATCCATGGCGTCGGCCGCTTACATGCAGGCCAAGCAGAACGAGCAGGGGGCCGCCCTGTCCGCCTCCGCCGCAACCGGGGCCACCTATCTGCTTGCCGTCATCCTGCTGGCCCTGCCGTATTTTCTGCTGAGCGGGATGGTCCCGGCTTTCCTGACATCCACGGGTGTGGGCATGCTGCTGCTTGCCGCGCTTACCTTTTACAGCGCGGTAGTGTTCGAGAGGGGATTTTTAAGGGAGTTCGCCGAGGCCGCCGTACTCATGCTTGGAACCGCCGGCGCCACATACGCGCTTGGCGCGGTAATCAGCCGGTTTTTCCGCGTGGCCCTGCCGGGCTGAGCGGTCAGCGCATGGAGAGCAGTTCTTCCGCCGCGCGCCTGCCGTCGGTCAGCGCTTCTTCCATGAAGGAATACTTCCAGCCGCCGTATCTGCCCGAGCTGAGGCAGCCGGCTTTTTTCAGCGCCGCCATGACAGTCTTCATGGCGGCGTTTCTTTCCTTGTCGTAAATAACGTAGGCGCAGGGTATGCCGAGGCGTTGCTCGGTTATTACTGTGTTGCCTTTTTTCAAAAGTCCCGCGTCCTTCAGCCCCGCCAAAACTTCACCGTTTGAGACCGGCAGGCCTTCGCGCGGTATTTCAATGTAAAGGGAGGACGTCCCGGCCGGGGCCACGCTCCCCGAGAAATTGGAAGCTATACCGGCGCGGTAGAAGGGATATTTCTTCTCCGGGAAATAGAACCAGTGCCGGTCGGATACCCTGCCCTTGACGCCGAGGTTGAGCACGTCCACCCCCGCGCACTTGAGCCTGCGGGCGGCGTTTTTGACGGCGGCGGGGCAGTCCCTCGCTGACAGAACGAAGTCTTTCAGCGGGGAGGTGTTGAGAAGTCTTTTGAATTTTATTGTTTCCGTCCCGCCGTTGCGGCTCCGGACAAGGGCTTCTTTTTTCTTGAGGCTTACCAACAGGACTTTCGTGCTGTAGCTGATGTTCCCCGTTTTTCCGGCAAGGGCGGCGGCCAGCGCGCCGATTCCGCCTTTTTCCGGGTACAGGAAAGAGGCGTTGTAACCGAAAGCCTTGCCCTGTTCAAAATACGCTCCCTTGATAACCTCTTCCGGCTTCGGGCGGGGGACAAAAGCGCCGCACCACTCCGCCGTCATTTTATCAAGCGGATATTGCCACAGCTTGCGGTTGTACGGGTACATGAAATGGCGGCATATGCCTTCTCCGAAAAGCGCGGCGGCCCATCTGTCGAACGGGCCGGTGTGGACCGGGGTTTCTCCCGCCTGCCAGGCCTTAAGGAAACCTGTCACGCACTCGCTTACGACTTCCGGCGGCAGGCCGTAGGTGTTTGCCTGGAAGGGGTACCGGGTCTGTACGCCGTAAAGGTGTATCCACGCGCTGCGCTTTATCGCCAGCAGGTTTCCGCGCAGCAGGGAGCGGACAAGTTTTTTCCCTTCCGGGCTGTGCAGGTGCAGCAGGTGGCCCGACCAGTCGAAAGTGAAGCCGTCCTGCCGTATGGAGGAGGACAGCCCGCCGGGATATGGATTGCTTTCGAGTATCAGGAAATCCCCGTGCCCCGCCTTGCGGAGATGATAGCCGCAGGAGAGGCCGCAGAGCCCGGCGCCGATTATGAGCGTGTCCGTTTCAATCATGCATTTTGATGTGCGCTATGCTTAAGCTGAGCGTTATGAACTCCGCCGCGGCAAGCAGGTATATGGCCAGCGCCCACCACATGGAGACCTTGCTGGCCAGCACGGCGAACATCGAGAGGGATATGGCCGCCAGCGCGCTGAAGGTGACTATTTGCGGGCGGGAGAGGCCGGCTTTTTCAAGGCGCAGGGCGTAATGGTCCTTGCTGCCCTTGAAGGGGGAGCTGCCGCGCAGCATGCGCATCACCGCCACGAAGATGGTGTCATATATCGGTATGGCTAGAAGGAGGAGCGGGGCGTAGACGCCAAGCGGGTTCGCCCTGTCGTAGTTTGTCCCCATCGATACCGCCGCGAGGACGAAGCCGACCAGCAGGGCCCCGCTGTCGCCCATGAAAATTTTCCTCTTCGAACTCAGGTTCCACGGCAGGAAGCCCAGCAGCCCTCCCAGCAGCGCCGCCGAGGCGAAGTTGACGTATATGAACTCCGACGGGAGGGCTATCAGCAGGAAGCCGGCGGCGGCTATCAGCCCCTGGCTGGAGGAGAGCCCGTCCATTATGTCTATGATGTTGAAGGCGTTGGTGACGCCTACCGTCCACACCACGCTCAGCGCTATGGATATGTAGAGCGGGTGCAGGAAATTCATGTGAATGCCGTATATGATGAGCAGCGCCGCCGCCACTATCTGGACGATGAACTTGGTTGAAACGGACAGCCCGCCGGGTTTCTTTATGTCGTCTATCAGGCCGGTGAGCGACACCAGCAGCGCGCCCAGAAGCATTCCGCGCAGATTGGTCAGCGTGCCGGTCGGGAAATGGGTCAGCAGGCGGATGACCGCCAGCGAGCCGAAGAATCCCAGGGCTATCGCCACGCCGCCAAGGGCGGGCGTGGGTGTCTTGTGCGTCTTGATGGCTGTGGCCGGAGCGTCCAGCAGGCTTCGCCGTACCGCAATTTCGCGGATAAGCGGCGTCATGATGAACGATATGGCGAAGGCCAGTCCCGCGCCGAGCGCGTAGAGCAGGATGTTGTCTGTCATTTAAGTGCGTAAAGGGCGCAGTTCTTGCCCTGGTACAGTTCCTCGCTGTTAAAGAGCATCGCTTCCCAGTTCTTCTGGCCGGACAGTGTCAGGGACAGCGTGAGATATTGTCTGAGCCGCGAGAATTCCTTCGGGGAGTAGATTATGTGCGTCACCCCGTATTTTTTAAGGGAGGCTTCAAGTTCCGTGTAGTCCCGCGCCTTGTTGGCGAAGGAAACGAAGTCGTTGTTCCTGTACAGGTTCGTCGGCATCACGGGGCGTTTGAAATAGTAGTAGCGGGCTTCGCCGGCGAGCAGCACTCCCGTGCCCTGCGGCGGCGTCACTATGTTGGCGGCCAGCGCGCATTCGTAGTATGGTACGGTGCGGAGCAGGAATTCTGTCCGGCTTTCCTGTCCGAGCAACACCCTGGGCGCGCCGGACACGTTCTGCATGTAGCCGTAAAGCATGAGCCGCGTCAGCAGGAACATGCCCAGTCCCGCGGCGAGCGGGATTTTCGCGCCCGGCCACGCGTGATAAAGCTCCAGGAACCCGTCCGCCGCGAGGAGGGAGGCCAGCGGCACAAGCACCAGCAGAAAGCGCAGTACGGTGCCGGTAACAAACCACGCGGACATGTGCAGGGCGATATAGAGTCCCAACCATCTGGCCCAGGATTTCTTCCGCGCCGAGTAAATCATCAGCGGGACTGCCGCGAAGAGCAGCTCCCACCCCAGTATGCCCAGCACGTCCATGCCCCCGCCGTAGCGTCCCGGTTTTGTCAGGCTGAGGTAAGGGAACGTTATCAGTTCCTTGAAGAAATCGGAACGGTGGTTGTACTCCGTTATCATGTTGAAGTAGCCGTGCGCTTCGGCCCGGGTTATGTCCGGCGAGGAGAACAGCCTGTAAAAGAACGGGAAGACCGGGTTCTGCACTTCAACTATGTTTTTAACAGCCCAGGGCAGAAAGAGCGCCGCGCAAAGGGCCGCGAACAGGGCCGCCTGCGCCAGCCGGGCCTTGCGCTGGCTGAACCAGCCTATCGTGAAGCAGTAGGAAAGGCTCATGGAGAACAGCAGTATGCAGGTTATGGCCGCGTAGTATTTCGTTCCCAGCGCTGAACCGGCGCATAGGCCGCTCATTCCCATCCACAGCCAGGCCTGTCGGGTGTCCTGTGCTTCCTTCCACATGAGGAACGAGATGACCGCCCCGGTCACCCACAGCGTCAGCGACGGCTCGACATAGGTCGTTGAGGATATGACCAGCAGGGAGGAATGCGACAGCGCCAGAAGCATTGCCAGAAGGCCTTTGTTCCTGCCGGAGAAGGAGGCGTAGGCGTATATCCACAAGGCGGCGGCCAGCAGACAGAACCAGGAAGTAAGCTGGGCAGCCACTTCGGAATTGAACAGCAGGCCGTAGGAGAAGAGCATTTCCCCCGCCTGTGGGAAGTGGCTGTACAGGTTGAAGGCGACCGGTATTATCCTGCCCGCGTCGATATAGTGTTTTACCAGGGGAAGGTGGTAGACGAGGGAATCGTACTGCTGGGCGGGCGTCCAGGCCATAACAAAGGAAAGAACCAGCAAGGCGATGGACGGCACGAGCAGGTATGGATTGAGCCCTTTCAGGCTCAGGGATCCCCCGGGCCGTAGGCCGTTGCGGCCCCACCACAGCATTCCTCCGCAGACGAGCACCGCCGTTGAGGGCCAGAACACTCCGAGGAACCCGGCGGCCATCATGAGAGTGGCAAGCATGGCCAGCCCCCCGGTAAGTGAGGTCGTTATTTCAAGCGGGGCGGAGCCCTTGAAATCCATGCCAAGCCGTTTGAGCGCGGCGTTGCCGCCGGCGTAAGCCGCCAGGCCTATGAACGCCGCAAGCAGGGAGCTCCAGAGTGGATAGAAGAGCGCGGAGGAGAAATACCTCAGCAGCGCGTGCAGGGCGATGACGGCCCATAACAGCGCCGCGCCGTAAGCCAACATCTTTATCCTGTCGTTGCCTGCCGCAGTTTGCGTGTCCACGGTTGCTCCTTGGGGCCTCAGGCCGCCAGCGCCATAAGGCGCTTCACTTCCTGCAAACCTTCGCGCGCGCCTACGGGCCTGTGACCGGTCTCCCGTTCAAGCTTCCCGGTAAGCAGCCCGGCATAAAGCGGGCGCGCCGCCTTCTGTCCCAGTTCGGCCGTTATCTTAGGCGTCACCAGTTTTTTGTCGAAACCGAAAACGTCGCAGCCCAGCAGGGCGAACTCATGGCGGTTCAGCCTGTCCCGCCCCACGACGTTGAATATTCCTGTTTTGCCCTGCGCCACAAGCTTCGCGGCGGCTTCCGCCAGGTCCGGGGCATAGGTGGGGTTGGAATACTGGTCCGCCGGGACGGACATCCCCTCGCCTTTCCCGAGGCGGTTTACCATCTGCATGGCGAAATTGAACGTGCCGGGGTCCCAACTGTAGACCACCGTGGTGCGGATTATGATGTGTCCCGCCTTTGTCTCCGACACTATGCGCTCGCCCTCAAGTTTGGTGCGGCCGTACACGCTCAGCGGATTGACCGGGGCGGTCTCATCGTATGGGCCGGACTTGCCGTCGAATACATATTCCGATGAAAAGAAGGCCAGCCTGGCGCCCGCCATGTCCGCGGCGTCCCGTATATTGCGCGCGGCGGCGACGTTGATGGCCTCCGCCTCGTGCGGATGAGTCTCGCAGCGCTCGACGTTGGTGAGCGCGGAGCAGAGAAAAATCGCGGTTGGTTTTTCCCGCACGATGAAAGCCGCCGTTTCGTCCGCTTTTGTGATGTCCAGCGGAATCATGCCGGGCCCCGGTGCCGTGTGGCAGGTACCCAGCGCCCCGATGTCCGTTTTGCCGGAATAATGGCGCAGCAGGTGCTTTCCCACCTGTCCATCCGCGCCTATGATAAGTATTTTATCCATATAATCTCTTCCTAAAAGTGAATTCTACTAAATATGGGGTGATGGTAACGGCCGGGGAGGGCGGATTTTCGTTTCAGGCCGAATAACAGCCTCATGCCCACCGCCCTTTTGATAAAATTGTCTTTGTGAAAGCGAGGGAAACTTCAGTCCAGTACATAAAGGGCATCGGTCCGCGCAGGGCCGAGATATTCGCGCGCCTGGGCGTCAACACCGCCGAGGACCTTCTCTATTACCTTCCCCGCGACTGGGAGGACCGCCGCACCGAGACGCTGCTGTCCCTCATGCGGATGCGGGACGTTTCCATCATTCACGGCAAGGTGGCCACCGTGCGTTTCATACAGGCGAGGGGGATGGGCATACTCAAGGTCACCGTGGACGACGGGGCGGGCCACATATACGACTGCTCCTGGTTCAAGCGCTCCTTCCGCATGGCGTACGACCCTTTCGCCTCGCTCAGGAAGAACATGACCGAAGGGCGGGGCATATGGGTCATAGGCCGGCCGCAGGACAATTCCGAATACCGCCTCTCGGTGGACGAACACTATTTCGACGATGATCCCCTCTGCCATATCCACGTCAACCGCATAACGCCGGTGTACCCCCTGTCGGAGGGACTCACCGCTCCGGTTGTCCGCGAGGCTGCCTGGCGGGCGGTCACCGAATTTGCCTCCCATGTGGAAGACTGCGTTCCCGTTCAGCTCAGGCAAAAGCGCGGCCTGCTGTCGGTAGCGCAGGCCCTCAAAGGCATTCATTATCCCGCTTCGATGGCCGAACTGGACGCCGCCCGGACCCGCATCGCTTATGAGGAACTGCTTCTCCTCACTACCGCGTGGGCCATACGGAAGACGCAGCTTGCCGGCGGCAAGAAGGGCTACGGGTACGAGATAAAGCGCACGCTTCTCACGCCCCTGAGGGGCGCGCTGGGCTTCGAATTTACCTCCGCGCAGAAGCGCGTGATAAACGAGATTTTCAACGATATGCGCTCTCACCGGGCCATGACCCGGCTGCTGCAGGGGGATGTCGGCTCGGGCAAAACTGTCGTGGCGCTGTGCGCCATGCTGCTGGCGGCGGAGAACGGCTACCAGTCCGCTTTTGTCGCGCCGACCGAAATACTGGCCGAACAGCATTTCCTGACCATAAAAAAATTCCTTGGCGATCTGCCGGTCCGCATTGGGCTTCTCACGTCCGGGGTGAAGGGGAAAAAACGGCAGGCTTTGCTGGATGAAGCTCGGGAAGGGCGCGTGGATATCCTTGTCGGGACCCACGCCATTCTGGAAGAGGCCGTTGCCTTCCGCAATCTCCGCGTCGCGGTCGTGGACGAGCAGCACCGTTTCGGCGTCATACAACGCGGGGAACTGAGGCGGAAATCCACCGGGCTGGACATGCTTATAATGACGGCCACGCCTATTCCGCGCACGCTGGCGCTGGCTCTTTACGGAGACCTCGACCTGTCGGTGCTCGACGAGCTTCCTCCTGGCAGGAAACCCATAACCACGCAGGAGCTGCCCGAAGGGCAGGCTTTCGACAGGGCGAGGGAGGAGCTTGCAAAGGGTGGACAGGTTTATATCGTGCATCCGGTCATAGAGGAAAGCAAGACGGCCGAGCTGAAGTCCGTTAAGCTGGAATTCGAGCGGCTCAAGGGGATTTTCCCCGGCGAGGAGATGGGGATGATACACGGCTCCATGAAAAGCGCCGAGAAGGCGAAGGCCATGGAGGAGTTTTCCTCCGGCAAGACCCGGATTCTTGTCGCGACGCCGGTCATAGAGGTGGGCATAGACGTGCGCAACGCCTCGGTGATGATAATACAGAACGCGGAGCGCTTCGGCCTCGCGAGCCTGCACCAGCTGAGGGGACGGGTCGGGCGCGGGGCGGCGGAATCCTTCTGCTTCCCGGTGCTGGCGCAGGACGCGGGGAGTCTTGCGCGGGAGAGGGTGCGGGCATTCTGCGCCTCGCAGGACGGTTTCAGCCTTGGTGAGAAGGACATGGAGATGCGCGGCCCCGGCGAGATAGTGGGCACGCGCCAGAGCGGGGACCTGGAGTTCATCGCCGCGGACCTCGTGCGCGACAGGGAGGCGCTCGGCTGGGCGGTGGCGGACAGGGATTTGCTGCTCGGCGGCGACCCGCATCTTGACGACCCCGACAACTGGGCTTTCCGTATGAGGCTGAGGGAGCTTTACGGCCGCAAGCTGGGACTTATTGACATAGCTTGATTAGTTCGCGCGAATAAATACATATAATCAGGCATGGAGAGGTTTTTATGGACGATTTGAAAACAAGGCTTGAACAGGCTGTGCTGGTAATTGACGGGGCTATGGGGACGCAGCTCCAGAAAGCTGGGCTCACCCCCGCGGATTTCGGCGGAGCCGGGCAGGAGGGCTGCAACGAGTACCTCAACATATCCCGCCCCGACGTGGTGGAAAAAGTGCACTGCGACTATCTTATCGCGGGCGCGGACATAATCGAAACCAACACTTTCGGCGCGAACTCCGTGGTGTTGGCCGAGTACGGCCTCCAGTCCCGGGCGGCGGAACTGAATCTGGCTGCCGCGAAACTCGCGCGCCGCTGCGCGGACAGGCATTCCCTGCCGGCCAAGCCCCGCTTCGTGGCGGGGTCCATGGGCCCGACAACAAAAGCCATAACGGTGACCGGCGGCATAACTTTCGACGCGCTGCGCGCCGCCTATGCCGAACAGGCCGCGGCCCTCATCGAGGGCGGGGCGGATTTCCTGCTCCTTGAAACCGCCCAGGACCTGATGAACTTAAAGGCGGGGCTGGAAGGCATAGCCGACGCCCGGAAAAAGACGGCGGTGAACATACCTGCCGCGGTTTCGGCCAGCTTTGGCGCGGGTTCCACCATGCTGTCCGGGCAGGACGTGGCGGCCTACAGCGTTTCCCTCTCCCATTATCCGTTGCTTGCCATGGGCATAAACTGCGCCGCCGGCCCCGATGAAATCAAGGAAGGGCTTGAAACCCTTTCCTCCCTCTCGCGCTTTCCCGTCCTGGTCATGCCTAACGCCGGTCTTCCCGACGAAAACGGGCATTACGGCGAGACGCCAGAAAGCTTCGCCAAAAAAGTGTCGGCGTTCGCGCGGCAGGGGCTGGTAAATATCGTGGGAGGCTGCTGCGGCACCTCTCCGGCGCACATAAGGGCGCTGTCCCACTCCGTGCGCAACGTGCCTGTCCGCAGGCCCCCGGCTGCCCGCCGCTGGGCGGTTTCCGGCACTCACGCCGTTTTCGCCGACAGGATAAAGGCGCCAATCATAGCCGGGGAGCGATGCAATTCCATAGGAAGCAAGTTGTTCCGCGAGATGGTCGCCCGCGAGGACTGGGACCAGGCTGTTGCCGTGGCCAAGAAGCAGGCGAAGGCCGGCGCGCACCTGCTGGACGTCTGCCTCGCAAATCCCGAACGGGACGAGCTTGCCGACGTCCGGGTGTTCATTGAAAAGGTCGCGTCCGCGGTGCGCCAGCCGCTGATGATAGACACCACCAATCCCGCCGTGGCCGAGGCCGCCATGAAGCTCTGCCCCGGCACGGTGATATGGAACTCCGTCAATTTCGAGCACGGCGAGGAACGCCTGCTCGCCGCCGCCAGCCTCAACCGGCGCTACGGGGCCAAGCTGGTCGTGGGCTGCATAGACGAGGACCAGAATGAAGGGATGGCCGTCATCGCGATACGCAAGCTGGAGATAGCCACCCGGGCTTACCGCCTGCTGTGCGAAAAATGCGCCGTGCCGGAGGAGGACGTGATTTTCGACGCCCTCGTGTTCCCTTCCGCTTCGGGACAGGGGAAATACGCCAAAGCCGCCGCCGAGACGGCAGAAGGCATACGGCTGATAAAGCAGAATTTCCCCGCTTGCAAGACAATTCTGGGGGTGAGCAACGTTTCCTTTGGTCTGCCGGTTCCGGCGCGTGAGGCGCTTAACAGCGTGTTCCTCAATATGTGCGTGGAGGCCGGTCTCGACATAGCCATAGCCAACGCCGAAAAGCTGATTCCCTGCGAATCCCTGCCGGAAAATACCCGCGAACTAGGCCGCGCCCTGCTGACCTGCGCCGACGAAGGGGCCGTGGCCGCTTTCACCGCCCTTTTCCGCGAGCAGAAAAAGTCCCTGCGCCCCGCCGAGTCGCTCAAGCCCGAGGACAGGCTTTACCAGCTTGTTCTGGACGGCATAAGGGACGGCGTTGCCGCCGCGACGGAAGAGCTGGCGGGCACATGGAAACCCGTGGACATAATAAACGGCCCCCTTTCGAAGGCTATGGCGGAAGTGGGAGTTCGTTTCGCCTCAGGTGAACTTATAGTCACGGAAGTGCTGCAGAGCGCCGAAGCCATGAAGGCAGCCATGACGGTGCTTGAGCCGCGCATGAAGGCGGAAAACGTCGCTTCACGCGGGAAGATGCTGCTCGCCACCGTGGCGGGTGACGTGCATGATATCGGTAAAAATCTGGTCCACATAATATTCCAGAGCAACGGTTTCGAAGTCGTGGACATGGGGGTCAAGGTCCCCAATGCCGACATAATCGCCCGCGCTCTTGAATTGAAGCCGGACGTGATAGGCCTGTCCGGCCTGCTTACCCGTTCGGCCGAAACAATGATAACCGTTGCCGAGGACCTTGAAAAGGCCGGCGTAACCGCCCCCCTTGTTGTCGGCGGCGCCGCGCTTTCCTCCAAGTTCGTGAACACAAGGCTTGCTCCGAACCGGCCTTCCGGCAGGGTGCTCTACGCCCGCGACGCCATGGAAGGGCTCGCGCAGGCCCTTTCGGCAATACGGGGCGGCAGATGACCCTGGACATTCCGCTTCCTCCCACGCTGGAGAGGCAGATGGTGAAGAACTGCCTCTTCGACGCCGTGGAGGAGAACATAAACTGGAAGATGTTTTACAACAAGCACATGGGCGTCAAGGGGGATATAGCCGCCCTCCGCCGCGCCGGAGACTCCAGGTTTATGACCCTTCAGGCCACGGCTAACGGAATGTTGCGCGAGCTGGAGGACATGGATTGCTTCTCCTTCGATTTCGTCTACCGCTTCGTGCCGTGCCATTCGCTTGGCGACAGCATATTGTTTTACGACTCCGGGCATAAGGTCTTCGCCCAGCATGAGGTCGGGTTCCCTCGTCAGCCTGACGGTGACAAGCTTTGCCTGGCGGACCTCGTGGCTCCGGCCGGCTCCGGCCAGCTTGATTACACCGCCATGTTCGCCTGCACCTGCGGCGGAAAATTCCTTGAGTTTTCCAGAAAACTGCGCGAGCGCGGCGATTACGTGAAATCGCACACGCTCAACATGCTTGCCATCACTCTTGCCGAGGCGCTGGCCGAGACGGCCCATTCCGCCGTGCGCGGGGCCTGGGGCTTCCCCGACCCGGAGGAGATGGTTCCGTCGGACCGGCTGGACGCCCGCTACCGCGGGAAGCGGTTCAGTTTCGGCTATCCTGCCTGCCCCGACCTGTCGGGCCAGAAAGTGCTGTTCACCCTTTTAAAACCAGAGGATATCGGTATACAATTAAGCGAGGGGCTGATGATGGAGCCTGAAGCCAGCGTGTCGGCCCTTGTGTTCCATAACCGCGCCGCCAGGAATTTCGTGGCGCAAAACGGAGATTAAAGTGAAAAAGAGGATAGCGGTTTACCCTGGTAGTTTCGACCCGGTCACCAACGGACATATAGACATCATACGCCGGGCCTGCACGTTCTTCGACGAAGTAATTGTCGCCGTGCTGGCCAACAGGAGCAAGACGCCTATATTTACCGTGGAGGAGCGTCTGGACCTGCTGCGCCAGTCCATAAAGGGAATAAAAGGGGCGAGGGTGGACAGTTTCTCCGGCCTGCTTGTGGAGTATATGCGCAAGAACGACATCCGTGTCGCCGTAAGAGGCCTGCGCGCCGTATCAGACCTGGAGTATGAATTCCAGCTGGCCCACACCAACCGCACTCTGAACCCCGACATGGAAACGATATTCCTGATGCCCGGCGTCAATTACGTCTATCTGACTTCATCCACCGTCCGCGAGGTGGCTTCCCACGGCAGCATGCTTTCCACCTATGTGCCGGTTCCCGTGGCTAAGGCCCTGCGCAAAAAATTCGGCGGCGCCCAGTAGTGCTATCCTTTCTGCGCCGTCACGCCCTGTTCGCCGCCGTCCTGTCGCTTCTGACGGCGGCGGTTTTTTTGCCGTCGCTTTCCGGCGGCTACCTCGCTTTTGACGACGAGCCTTATGTGGCCCGCAATGCCGCGCTGAACCCTTCCTTCTCCAACGCGGCCGGGGCTTTTGTTTCCTTCACCGGCGGCCTTTACCAGCCGCTGCCCTCCCTTTCCTTCATGGCGGAGCGCGCGGCTTTCGGTCTTTCACCCAGGTCCTCGCGTTCGGTTAATCTGTTAATCCATATCTGCGTGGCGCTGCTGGTCATGGCTCTGGCTGACGGGCTGGGCGCGCCGCCGCTTGCCGCCTGCGCCGCCGCCTTTCTATTCGCGCTGCATCCCATGCACGCGGAGTCGGTGGCGTGGATTTCCGAGCGTAAGGACCTGCTCTGCGCTGTTTTTTATTTTGCCGCGCTCTTCGCCTATATCCGGTCACGCGGGGAGAAGGGGGTTACCGCGCGGGTGTGGCTGTTGGCTTCCGGCGCGCTGCTGTCCAAGGTTAGCGCGGTGTCTCTGCCGGTTGCCCTGCTTGCTCTGGATATTTCGGTTTTCAGGAAGGATGTTCGCCGGGCTGTCATTGAGAAACTGCCGCTGCTCGGGGTTTGCGCGGGTTTTGCCGCGCTTAACATATACGCCCATGGCAGTTTTGACAGTTTCGGAGTTCATTCCCAGAAATGGTGGGAGGGGTTATTTGTAGGGGCGCGCAATCTTCTGTTCTATCCGGCGCGTCTGCTGTGGCCGGCGGGTCTGTCGCCTTTCTATCCCTATCCGGCAAAGGAGGCGGGGCTGCTGCCCGTGTTATATTATATCGCTCCTCTGCTCGCGGGCGGTCTGGCGTGGGCCGTATGGCGTTTGCGGGCGGTTCTTGGCGGGACGGTTCTTTGCGGCATATTGCTGTACTGCGCCATGGTTTTGCCCATGCTTCAGATAATACCGGCGGGAAGCGCGGTGGCGGCGGACCATTTTTCCTATCTGCCGTCCTTCGGGATATTCCTTGCCGCGGCCGTGCTTCTCGCCCGTTTGGCGGAGCATGTGAAGGGGCTGGAATTCCGCGCGCTTTATCCGGCGCTTCTTTCAGCCTTTTTGCTTGCGGGCGCGGGGCTTGGGCTTATGTGCTGGGAGCGTGCGCGTGTCTGGCGCAGCGACATCCTGCTCTGGAGCGATGTTCTCTCCCGCTATCCGCGTTCCGTTTTCGCTCTGCATAACAGGGCGGCGGCGTTTGTCGCGGACGGACGTTATGACCTTGCCATGAAAGACTATGTGAGCCTTTTGGAGGAGGAGCCTCTTACGGCGTCCCATCACAATGATTTCGGCGTTGCCGCTTCATTGGCCGGCTATGGGGAACTGGCCCTGGCGGCGTATTCCCACGCCATAGAGCTGAAGCCGGATTACGCGATGGCTTATAACAATCGCGGTTTCGTCCTTGGATTGAAGGGCGAAACCGCGAAGGCGAAGTCTGATTTCGAGAAGGCGCTGTCGCTTGACCCCGGCCTCATTCAGGCCGGCAAGAATCTGGACAGGATGAAGGCGGTCGCGCCTTAGCTCAGTTTGTCGTCGTTTGCGAACTGGCCGTGCCACAATTCCAGCATCAGCAGGGCCCAGAGGCAGTGGCCGTTGTCGCATTTGCCGCTCTGGTGGTCGTCCCACAGGCGGCGCAGGGCCTTCGGCTCGAAATAGCCGCGCGACAGGGCCCTTTCGGACAGGCAGTGCCCTTCCCAGTAATCCTTCAGCCGCCCCCGGAACCACGGGCCCAGCGGTATGCCGAAGCCCATCTTGCCGCGCCGCCGTATCCTGTCCGGCAGCTTGTCCCGGAAAGTTTCCTTAAGAATCCATTTGGTTCCGTGCAGCCCGCGCAGTTTCCAGTCCCCGCGCAGGCGGAAGCACAGCTCCATGAACTTGTGGTCAAGCAGCGGGGAGCGGCCCTCCAGCGAATTGGCCATGGTGGCGATGTCTATTTTCGCCATAAGGCATTCCGGCAGATAGGTCTTTATATCCACATAAAGCATCTGGGCTATGAAATCTTCTCCGGCAGCGGCGGCGTATTTCTCCGCCATGTAGCGGTTGGCCATGTTCTGCCTGTCGCCAAGGGCCTGCTTGAACGCTTCCGTATAGAGGGTTTTCTTGTCGTCCGCGTTGAAGTAGCCTATAACCTTCAGGTGGCGGGAAGGGAAGTCCGCGGTCACAGTGGAGCGCAGGAATCTTTTGCCGCGCCAGATGGTGGAGAAGGGGGCGTTGCGGTCCGGCAGGTATTCCGCGCCGGCAGCTATCGCCTTGCGGACCGGCATGGGCAGGTAATCCCAGTAATGGGCCAGCTTTATCGCCACGTAGCGCAGATAGCCGGCGAAGTTTTCATCCCCGCCGTCGCCGTTTAGCGCCACGGTGACGTGCTTGCGCGTTTCCCGCGCAACGTAATAGGAGGGAAGCGCGCTTGGGTCGGCGTAAGGCTCCGAATAATGCCAGGCGAGCTTGGGCAGTATGTCCGCCATCTCAGCCTTTACTATGAATTCGGTGTGGCTGCAGCCGTATCTGGCGGCCACTTCCCTTGCGTAATGCAATTCCGAAAACTCCCTTTCCTCAAAGCCTATTGCGAAGGTGCGCACCGGCTTGTCGGACAGTTCGCTCATCAGGGCCACGATTACGGAGGAGTCTATGCCCCCGGATAGGAAGGCCCCCAGCGGCACGTCGGATATCATGCGCAGGCGCACCGCTTCCTTCAGCTCCGCCGCTATGCGTTCCTTGGCTTCGCCAAGGCTTATGTCCAGCGGGCCGGCCCCGAGGGGGAGGTCCCAGTAGGGGGCTATGTCTATTTTCCCGTTCTCCACCCAGAGCGTGTGGGCGGGGGGGAGTTTTTTGGCCTGTTTGTAAATTGTCAGCGGGCTTGGGATGTACTGCAGTGAGAGGAACATGTCCAGTGCTTCATAATCCGTGTCCTTGGAGAAGCCGTCCACCTGCAGCAGGGCGCGCAGTTCCGATGAGAAGGCTATGCCGTCGTGCGTGACGCAATAGTTGAGCGGTTTTTTGCCGATCCTGTCCCGGGCGAGGAGCAGGGCCTTCTTCCTGCCGTCCCATATGGCGAAGGCGAACATGCCGCGCAGTTCCTTCACGCAGTCCCGCCCGTATTCCTCGTACAGGTGCACTATCGCTTCCGTATCTGACTTGGTGCGGAAGCTGTGTCCTTTCGCGAGCAGGCGTTCCCTCAGCTCCTGGAAATTGTATATCTCCCCGTTGAAGACTATCCAGACGGAGCCGTCCTCGTTTGAGATGGGCTGGTGGCCGGTGGAGAGGTCTATGATGGAGAGGCGGCGCATGGCCAGCCCGCAGGGGCCGGAGGTATGATAGCCCTCGTCATCCGGTCCCCGGTGTATTATACAGTCGTTAAGCTTCCTGAGCGCCGGCACCGTGGCCGGCGCGCCTGAAGCGTAATTGAACATTCCGGTTATTCCGCACATAGTTCCCTGTAAATTCCAAGCGCCTCCCGCGCCACCTTGCTCATGCAGTATCTTTCCATCGCGGCGGCGCGGGCCCTGCCGCCCATCGCGCGCGCCAGCGGCGCGTCCTCAAAAAATCTTCTCAGGCCGTTTTTAATCTCAGTGCGGGAATAGGGGTCGAACAGCAGGCCGCTTTCTCCCTCGGCCACTGCTTCCCGCGCCCCGCCTATGCGGCTGGCGAATATGGCCAGCCCGCAGGACATGGCCTCCAGCATCGCGTTTGACAGGCCTTCCGCGCTGGACGGCAGCGTAAAAATATCGGCCGCCTGATAGTATGGAAGCATATCCCGCTGAAGCCCCGCAAAGACAATGTCCCGGCTTATCTCAAGCGCGGCGGCCGCCTTTTTCAGCTCCTCCGAAAGCGGGCCTTCCCCTACCAGCACGAACTGGGCCCTGCTGTCCGGCATTTCGCGCTTGAGTTCAGCCCATACTTCCAGAAATTCCAGCAGGCGCTTTTGCGCCGTCAGCCGGCCGGCGAACACGAACAGCGGTTCTCCCGTGAACCCCATCTTACGTTTAAGTTCAATCTTCGCGCTGTAGGACAGAGGGACATATTTGCCCGTGTCCACGCCGTTGCGGAAGGCTTTCATGGGAATGTGGAGGCTGGCGGCGCGCATCTCCTGCTCTATCTCCGGGTTGATTATGAGTGCCGTGGGGCGGAACAGGCCCAGGGCCTTGAGCTTGACCCTGCCCGCGAGCGTTGAAAGGGAAGTGCTGACGTCGCCGAAATCCCTGCTTGCGGCGAACTTGACGGCCACCTTTTTCCCGGTCAGCCATGCCGCCGCGCAGGCGGCCAGCGCGTGGGATGAGGCAATGTGCACGTGTATGACATCGTACTCCGCGCGTTTTTTAAGCAGGAAGAAAAAGGCCGAGCACAGGAATGAGATTGAGTTTACCATGCCGGAGCCGCAAGCGGTCAGCCTGAACACCGGCACGCCTTCCACTTCCTCGTACGGGGGCAGGCCAGGCATGCGCCGTGTGGCCACGGCCACTTTCACGCCCAGTGCCATCAGGCCTTTCGAAAGTTCCAGAGCCTGCTTTTCCGCGCCGCCCAGATGGGGATGGAAGTTGGCGGACAGCATCACCACGGAGACGCCCTCTCCGGGCCTGCGGGACGAATCTCCGCTTTCCTGTGGGGCGGTCATATTTTCTTCGCCAGTATGCCGGGCTTGGGCAGGACTCCGTGCGGAAGTATTTTCTCTATCTGGAAGCCCGCCTCCTCATACCAGCGGGTAAGCTCTTCCTTGGTATGGTGGCTCTGGTAGCGCGGGGATATCCATTCAAAGTTCTGGGCCAGGCGTACCCTGTAGCTCGGGTGAACGGAGAAGGTCAGGTATTTGAGCAGGGGGAAGGCGCCGAGCGCGGCCAGCGGCATGGCCAGCAGGTAAGCTATCTTTGACGGCAGGCGCGTTGTCACCGCGCGGATCGCTTCGCTGCATATGTGGCGCAGCCAGACCAGCAGCCATAAAGGGAAGCGCACGGAGGCGAGCCACTGCCGGTTTGCCCGAAGCGGGTTTGTGCGGAAGTCATCCCAGCCGCCGGGCTTGCCGTAAACCCATATGGAGAGGCGCCCCTGTTTCTTGACTGTTTTCGCCAGATTGCGGCAGGCGGTGTAGGGCTCCGCCGTGTGGTGCAGCACGCCGTGGCAGCACACTATGTCGAAAATTTCGTTTTTCAGCGGGGCGCGCAGCAGGTTGCCCTGCACCACGTGGAGCTTGTGGTTCTCCCGGTGAAGCTGTTCCATGCGCCTCACGCTTTCGCTGAAATCCAGCGCAATCACTTCCGCGCCGAGGGAGAGGGCCACCATGGTGTACCGTCCCATGCCGCAGCCCGCGTCAAGCACCTGCTTGCCTTTCCACGCCTTGTAATCAAGCTGGGCTTCTTCAAGCAGGGTGCGCTCGTCTTCCGGCAGGGCGCCGGGATAGTTCAGCCATTCCCGGCTGAAGGCGTCCCGCGTTTCGTCCGACCATTCCCCGGTCTGCGCTATGGGGAGCAGCCTCGGTATGCCGTCGGTTATCGGATAGACGCGGGCGCAGCCTTGGCAGCGCAGAAATCCTTTCTCGATGAATTCGGCCGTTTCGTCGGATATTATCTCAAGCCTGCCGGAGCATTCCGGGCAGCAGACGAAATCAAGACACCTTTTTCTCATCGTCCCCTCCCTTTTGGGTAAGGCGCGTCCACATTGCTCCAAGCGAACTGCCGCTCTGGTACAGGAATAGCAATCCCAGAGCCAGCACCAGCGTGAAGCCGATAAGGTGCTGCAGCAGTGCGAAAGCGAAGGCGGAACTGGGGTCGGTTCCCCAGGCGACCAGGAATTTCTGCAGTGTCAGCTCGAAAGCCCCGAAATAGCCGGGCATCTGCGGGGCTGCGACAGCCAGCACCGCGGCGCAGAACAGGGTTATGGCCTTTATTACCGTCACTGCCGGCTCCACGGAAAGGAAGTGAGCGGTCAGCCAGTAGCCGCTTATGTCCATGCACCACAAAAGCGCGCCGCTTAAAAGTATGAGGGGCGCGTAAAGAGGGTGGCGCAGGGCCTCCGCGCCCATTGCCGCCTGCTTTACCAGTTTGCCTATGCGGGGGAATTTATCCAGTATTTTTCCCGCGGTCGGGCTGTGCAGAAGCACTTCGTCAAGAAACACGAGCCCCGCCACCGCGACTATGACTGCGGCAAGCATGGTCCATACCACGGGTTTATATTTGCTGACGAACTCCAGGCCGGGCATATAGGGCGCGGACAGGAGGAAGATGACCGCGATTGTCATCATGTCCAGTATGCGTTCTATTACTATGGTGGCAAGGACGGTGGGAAGGGGAACGTTGAGTTTTTCGCTGCCGATGACGCCGCGCGCCAGTTCGCCCAGCCTCAGTGGAAGTATGTTGTTGAGGCCGAAGCCTATGCACAGCACCTTGAAGCTGTCCTTCAGCGTTATGTCCTTGTTAGCCGGTTTGAGTATGATTTGCCAGCGCAGGGCGCGCAGCACGAATTCAACGAAGATGATGGAGCCTATGAGCGCAAGCTGCCAGATATGTATCTTGGCTATGGCCGATTTGAGCGCATTGCCGTCTATGGTGCGCATCGCGTAATAAATGCATATCGCGCTGATGGCGAAACCCAGTGCTATGGAAAGTTTTTTCTTCATTAACTAGATTATCCAAAATTTATAACTGGCAATACCATAATGCGGAATCAGCGGCTGGCTGCGCGGGAAGGTTTACCTCCGGCGGTTTTGTCAGTTCCGGAATGAAGCTGCTGTTTCAGCGCGGCGTATAAGGCGGGGTCGAAAGTCCGTAGCTGACGTCCGTAGCTTGAATCATCAAGAGTCAGCGCGGCGGCATCCTTCGCTTTCTCGAATGAGGCAAGAAGCCGCGCGGCGGCTTCCATTTGTCCGGCGCCGGCCTTTATCCGGGTCAGTTCAAGCAGCGCCGGGAGGTGGTTGGGTTCCAGTGCGAGGGTGTCCTTCAGGATATCTTCGGATGTGGGGTCGCCCAGTCTGGCGAGTATGGCGGCCTTTACATAGCGGTATTGCGCGTTTACCGGATTGAGGGCAATGGCTTTGTCCAGAAGCGCCAGCGCCCTGTAGGGATTTGCCGGGCTGTTCAGAAGCGCGGCCTGGGCGGAATTATAAGCATAGTCCGCGTTCATCGGAAACATTGCCGAGAGGGCGGCGGCTGCCGCCGGTTGTTTCTTTACGTCGCCCAGTTCGGCTGACAGGCTGGCGGTCTTTCGCGCGAAAATATATGCCGCCATGGGAACAAGCAGCAGCGGGAGCAGCAGGCGGAGAGGGAGGTGAACGTTTTCTCCGGCTTCGTCATCAAGTATCGCCGCGCAGCCGAAAGCCGCGAGCAGCAGGACCGGCAGGAGAAGTACGCCTTCCATAAGCGAGGCCGCCAGCAGGCCGCAGAGAACGGCGGCCGCCCGCACTTTCCGGGGAGAGCGGATTCCCTTGTCCGCAAAACGCCACAGGGGTCGGAGGAAGAAAATCAGGAACAGCAGCAGGCCCGGTATTCCCGTTTCCACCGCCGTCTGAAGCGGGTGGCTGTGGGCGTAGCCGGACCAGTGCCCGTAATAGGAGAAGCCGTCGAACGCCGGGAAGGCGCTGTGGAAATAACCCCATTCGTAATTGCCGGGGCCTATCCCGCTCAAAGGATTGGCGGCGGCTGTTTCGAGCGCGGCGCCCCATATCTCAACGCGGCTGAAGGAAAAGGCCTCATCCGCTTTTATCACTCTGGAAATGACAGTCTGCGGCAGCAGTGCAACTGCCAGAGCAATTCCGGCAAGCATTACGGTCGTCGCGCGCGTTTTCCCCTTGAGCAACAGGGCCGCGAGGGCGCAGGTTCCTGCCGCGAGCAGCGCGCTGCGGCTGTTTGTCATCACGATTATAGCTAACGTGAAAAGCGCCGCAACCGCCACCACCGCCTTGCGCACGCGCGGGTAGTTATCGTCCAGCAAAAGACCTGTCATGGAGCCGAAGCCCAGAGCCATCATCGCCGCGGCGTAATTCGGATTGGGGGGGAACACCATTCTCTGCGTTTTGACCGGAAAGCCCAGCAGCGCTCCCGCGCCAAGAATCAGGGCGACGGCAAAGCCCGCTATTGTGATGGCCCGCAGGAAAAGTTCCGCCCCGTCTTCTTCCCTGAGTGATGTGGCGGAGGCGTGGAAAACTATGCCAGCCGCAAGCAGCAGAAGCGGCTGTGCCGCCAATGCCGGCGACGCGGAAACGAGAGTGCAGAATGCAGTCCACCCAAGCCATAACGCGCCGATGGCTGTCGAGACTGAAAGTTTTCCCCCTTTTGCCGCGAGATGGCAGAGCAGCGCGCCTGTCAGCAGGCAGAGCGCCCATAAGGGCCTGCCGCCAAGGGCCAGTGCGGCGCCAAGCCAGACAGCGACAGGAAAGTGTTTCGAAATCAGCGCCATTTTATGAAATGCCTGCGTCTTTCCTCGACATTTCCCGCCAGTGGGGGCTGTCCAAGCGCGGAGTATATTTTTCCTAGCGAGACATAGGTTTGCGGACGGTACGGGTTCAGATCCAGCAGCCGTTCATAGGCCTTGGCCAGTTCCGGCGAGGCGGTCCCGCCGGATGAATCCATGAGCATGGAGGCGCGCAGCAGCGCGGCCTGATAGCTGTAAGGATGGTTGGCCAGAGCTTTCCCGGCCGCCGCAAGACCTTCCGTCCGTTTCCCAGACTCATAAAGTGTTTTTGCGGCAAGCACTTCTTTTTCAGCTTTGAGCATGGCAAGCGAGGATTGCGCCAGGGCAAGTCCTCCGCCAAGCAAGCATGCCGAGGCGAGGACGCGGAGCGCCGAGTTCCTGATTTCGATGAACGCGCCTTTGTCCCGTGATGAGAGAAGCAGGCAGAGAAGAAAAAGGTTGGAGGGGACGTTAAGCGTGTAGTCTTCCAGCGAAAGCAGCAGTGCGGCCAGCGCCGCCCAGCGGATGAAGCCGCCGGCCTTGAGCGCGCGGAAAAACAGCCATAGTGTCCATATTGTCGCGAAGGCCAGTCCGCAGGCCGCCGCGCATTCAAGGGGATAGCTGTGGGCGTATATCGCGGAGAGGCCGTCCGCGCGCGGGCTGTGCATGGAGGGATAAACGAACTCGAAGCTTCCGGGCCCGAATCCCAGCCAGGGTTTTTGCGCGGCCATTCTGGCGGCTTCGGTCCACCAGGCCGCCCTGTCGGACAGGGAATGCCAGTTGAAAAGCAGGGCGCAGATGACGGTTGCGGCCAAAAGGGCGATTCCCGCCGTCTTTTTCTTCCCTTCGGCAAGGATGAGGCAGAGTCCGCCGGAGAGCGCCAGTGCGAGCCACGCTCCCCGCGAACCGGTACAGAGGAGGGCGACCGCGAGTATGGCTGTTTCCGCGTATCTCTTGCGCCCGGCCAGAAGGGGCAGGACCGTGACCGCAAAGCCCGCGAACACGTTTTCGTTGAAGAAGGAGGCGGTTGCCGCCGTATGGAGAAACAGTTTCTGGTAGATAGCCAACAGTGATAAAAACAGCGCGGCGCCGAAAAGTGTCTGGATCGCGGCTTCCTTCCTGCCGGTGAACGGGAAAAAAAGGAATGGCGAGGCAGCCAGTAGGAAGGCGGTGAATTCCGGCAGGCAGAGCCAGCGGATGGCGCTTGTCTGAAGTGAAAGCCAGCACAGCGCCATGCAGATGACTGGAACGGCGGACGTTTCAGCGCGGAGGCGTGGCAGTCTGCCGCGCAACGCCAGGGCGGCGGCCCAAATGCCCAGCAGCGCCGCCACGGCTGCCGCCGCGTAGCTTTTGGCCCATAAATCCCAACCTCCCCGTGCCAGCGGCAGGAGGGCGGCTCCTAGCGCGGCGGCTGCCGCCGGCAGCCATGCCAGTGTCCGGTCGAAGCGGTTTTCCGTGGGTTCTTCAGTCATAAAAAAGGCGCTCCATCGCGGGTTCTTCGCGGGTGGAGCGCCATGGATTGTTTTGCCTTCCGACGCCGTTTAGTCGATTATCTTCGGTGTCACGAATATGAGCAGTTCAAGGCGCTGGCGGGTGGTGGCTTTCTTCTTGAAGAACCAGCCCAGCAGGGGTATGTCGCCCAGCAGCGGCACCTTGTAGACCGTGTCGGACGAGTTGTCGTATATCATGCCGCCGATGACCACTGTCTCTCCGTCCGAAACCAGCACGGTGGTGTTGGCCTCGCGGGAGTCCACGCCGGGCGCGCCGCCGGCCGCCGCCGCTATGGTGGAGGCCACCTGGCTGACCTTCGGGTTAAGCACCATGGTCACCTTGCCGTCGGCGTTTACCGTGGGCGTAACGTCCAGCGATATGCCGGTGTTGGTGTAGCTGACCTTCTGGGACTGAACCGAAGCCGCGCCCTGGGTGATATCGGTGGTGGTCCAGGGGATACTGGTCTGTATGTTAATCTTGGCCGGCACGTTGTTGAGCGTGGCCACTTTCGGGTCGGACAGCACCTTCACCTTGCCGTTCTGCTGCGCCGCGGATATCTTGACGTCAAGCGAATAGGAGTCGGTTATGCGGCCGAAACGGAAGGCCGCGCCGGTCACTTCATTGGCTATGGACGGGAAGCTCACGCCTGTGCCGTTGCTGGAGCCGTTGTTCGGTATGGGCGAGTAGATGGTCTGGCTGCCGTCATAAGGCGTCACAAGGCCGGACGTGGTTATGCCGCTGTTGTTGTAGGCCTGGTTGCTGCTGGAGCCGGAGCCGAAGTAGTTCAGGCCATTCTGCCCGCCGATGGTCCTCTTGCTGCCGCCATACGCGCCCCAGCTGATGCCGAGGGTGAAACCGCTGTTGAGGTTTACCTCCACCAGCTTGGCTTCGATGAGTATCTGCTTGGGCTTGCGGTCTATCTGGTTGATGAATTTCTCTATGTCCTGCATGGCGCTTGGCACGTCCGTGACTATCAGCAGGTTGTTGGAGGGGTCGGCATAAACCGAACCGCTGCGTTTTTCCGCCGCTATCATCCCGGACACCATGCTCCTGGCGTTTTCCACCTTTATGAAGTTCACGGGGAAAACGCGGGTGACAAGCGGAGAGCGGGAGCGCTCGTTCGCTATGGTCTGCGAGGAGGCTATGCGGAGTATGTTGCCGCCAAGCTGCTGTGCGCCCAGGCCCTTTATGGAAAGGATGGCGTTAAAGGCCTCGTTGAAGGGGACATTCTGGAGCTTTATGGTGATGTCGCCGCCCACATCGTCGGCGTAAACCATGTTGACGCCCATCACGGAGCCCATCTCGTCCAGCACTTCGCGCAGGTCCACACCGTTGTATTCCAGGTTCTGCAGGTCGGTCGGCATGTCCAGAAGGATGTCGCCCGTCTTGGGGTGGAGGGGTTTGGGCGAGGTGGCCGGCGCGGCCCGCAGGCCGTCTTCGCCGGCGCGGTGCAGGGCCGGTTTGGCTTTCTTCGTTTCAAGACGTTTTGCTTCGGGGGCGGGTTCCTGCTTTTCTTCCGCAAGGGCGGGAGCCGCTTCCTGCTTCTCCATTTTCGGCGCGGCGTCCGCTTTCGCCAGCAGTTCGGGCTGGGGCGCGGGGACCGCGGCCGGCGCTGAAACGGTTATGGGGGCGGCGGCTTCCGCAGCGGGGTGGACCGGCAGCGGTTTTGCCGCTACCGTTTCGCCCGCTTCCGCGCTTTTGAGCATGACCGCTATGGTGTTGCCGTTTGAAACCACGTCGTAGGCGGTTTTCTCGCTGAGCTGGAGCACTACGCGGGAAATGGTGTGCGGTTTTTCCTGATACTGGCCCGCGCGCACGGATTTTATCCTGCCGGCTCCGGCGTATTTCGCGTCGCTGCCCGCCTTGGTGTTGAGCAGTTCGAGCACCACGCGCGGCGGCTCTGTGACGGTGAAGACGTCGTAGTGCACCGGCCTGTCGGTGGTGACGACGACCGCGTCCGGGGAAACTTCCACGTTCTCCACCCGGGCGGCGGAAGCGGCCCACAGGGGGGCGGCGTTGAGGTTGAGCAGGAGCAGCGAAATTACCGTCGACAAAAGTTTTCTCATAAAGTTCCCTTATCTGGCAGAGGCGTCTTCTCCCCCGGTTTTGGATTTTGCGCCCGGCTTGTTCCTGGGCTCAATATACAAATCTTTGGCCGTGCGGCCTGAAAGGACCGTAACGCGTCCTTCCTGCACGATGCCCGTCACCCCTTTTATCAGGGTGCCTTTCTCAGAATAGAATTTCCCGCCGCGCAGATAGAATTTGGCATTGCGCTTCACATCTTTCAGCACGGCGAATCGTCCCACTTTGGAAATCGAGAATCCCAGCAGCGTCACCTCTTCCAGGTTGATGTCGGTGATGTCAGGCCTGTCCGCGCGGGACACGCTGACCCTGGTCGTGCCAAGGGTAGTCCCCGCGTGGAACGGATCGCGCAGGCCGGAAGGGAAGACGTCTTCAGAGGTAAGCGGCGCGAGTTGTTCCGGCAGGGGCTTCGCGTCCTGCGGAGGAGGAGGGGGCGGCTCTCCGGGTTTCGGCGGGGGAGGGACGCTCCCTTTCGGCGCCGGCGGCTGTCCCTTCGGGGCGGGCTCCGGCTTGGCGGGGCCTTTGGGCGTAACCGGCGGCTGTGCCGCCTGTCCTTTAGCCGCCGTGGTGGAAGCTTTCACTTCGGCCGGCGCTTTGGCGGCGGCCTGGTCCTTTGTCCCGGCGGCCTTGGATTGTTCCCTGGACGGGGTTTTTGTCTGTTCCGCCGGCTTGGCCGCCTGTGTCGATATCTTAACTTGTTCCTTCGCGGCAGGGGCTTTTGCCGCCTGCGCGGAAACCTTTGCCGGTTCCGCGGGTTTAGGCTGTTCCTTGGCGGATGAGCCTTTCACCGGCTGCCCTTTGGCGGCCTGGGTTGAAACCTTTACCGCGTTCTGCGGTTTTGCCTGGGCCGGTTTCTGCTGGGATTTTGCCTGGACCGATACGGCCTTTGGCGCGGCGGTGCTTACCGCCACGGTCGCGGCGGAGGCCGGCAGCGTCACGGAGAAAAGCAGGGCGGCTATGCTAATTCTTGTATTCATACGCGGTAATCATGAACGTCACGTTCAGGTTTGTGCCGTCGCCGGCTTTGGTGAAGTTTATGTCGCGCACCGTCATAACGCGATGGCCGGTGGCCACTTCCCCGAGGAAGCGGCCTACCTTGGCGTAGCTCCCTCCCATGGACACCTGGAAGGATACCTCTGTGTAATACTGCCGGGGCACGTCGCGCAGCGGGGTGATGTTCGTGAAGTTGACCCCGGCGGTGCGGGCATAATTGTTGATGGTGTCCAGTATGTCAGGCACCTTGCGGTTCATCGGCAACGCGTGGGAGGCTTCCTGCTCGCGCTGCTTCAGCTGCTCTATTTCCTTTTTAAGGCGCGGAAGGTCCTTGGCGGCTCTGGTGGTGGCGACGATTTTCCTGTCTATTTCCGTTATCTGCGCCTCCGCGACGGTCCTGCGGTCGGAGTAGCGCTTGACCAGATAGCGGTAGTAGAAGTAACCCAGCACGCCGCAGAAAAGTATCAAGGCCACCAGCGTCTTGACCTGGTCCGGGGACAGCTGCACTTTCGGCGTATTTCCGCTAGCGTTTGCCATATTGGTTGATGGGCACCGTGTATGAGAATGAAAGAGGGAAGGTGAAAGCCGCGGGCCCCGTCTGGGACACGGACATTCCGCCAAGCACCGTCTTTGAGAATTTTGGGTCGGTTTCCAGCGTGCGGAGCCAGTTGGTCACGTCCTCCGCGGAGCCGGAATGCACCAGCATGTTGGCGTCTATCGTCGCGCCGGGCTTGAGCATGGTCTGGACGGAGTCGAAATAGATGGTCGGCGGTATGGAGGTGGCCAGGTCACGCATGAAGGAGGTGTAGTGGAAGCGGGCCGCGAGCAGGTCCCCTATGGCGTTTAGATGGGCGGAAATGGAGGCTTTGAGGCTTTCCAATTGCTTGACTTCCTCCACCTGCGCCTCCAGCTTGGCCAGCTGGGCTTTCTTGTTGGCCAGTTCCTGCTCCATCGCTATGGTGCGGCGCACCTGCACCAGCGTGACGCCGAGTATGGCGGCGAACAGGACCACGCCTATGCCCGCGATGCGGACTATCTGCAGGCGCTGCTTCTGGCGCAGCAGGTATTCGGACGGGATAAGGTTTATGCGTATCATTTTTTCTCCCAGTCCCACATTTTACGCAGCGCCAGTCCCGTGGCTACCGCGAGAGAAGGCACCAGCTCCTGGGGAATCCGTGCCGCTCCGGCGTCCGCCAGCACGGACATGGGATTTACCTGCTCCACCGGCACCTTGAGCTCGGCCGAGAGGTAGAGGGGCAGGTTCTTGAGGCTTGCCGTTCCGCCGGAAAGCATGGCCTTCGCGATGGAGCGGTCCGGCCCCTGGGAATAGTAGAACTCGACCGAGCGGCGAACCTCGCCCATGAGGTCCTTCAGCACTTCAAGCATCGCGGCGGAAACCTGGTGCGCTTCCCCTTCTTCAGAGGTGATGCGTATGCTTTCCGGCGCGCTCTGCATGAGGGAAAGACCGTGCTTGCGCTTGAGTTCCTCGGCCTTCGGCAGGTCCACCTGTATGGTTTTGGCTATCGCCTTGGTCAGCATGTTGCCCGCGATAAAGACGTCGCGCGCGACGCGGGTAACGCCGTTTTCTATGATTGAAATATTGGTGGTCTTGTGCCCTATGTTGAGGAACAGTGTGGCCGGGCCGGGTTTTGTCGGGCCGAGGCGTTCGTGCAACTGTTCCAGGGCGAAAATGTCCACGTCCACCAGCAGGGGGGTGAGCCCCGCGCCGGTTATGACCTCCATCTTTTCCCTGATGAGGTCCTTCTTCGCCGCCACGAGTATGGTTTCCATTTTCTTCTGGCCGTCTTCCAGCACGTCGCGCAGGATGTGGCAGGCGAGATTTACTTCCTTGATGTCGAACGGGATGAAGGGCTCCGCTTCGGTGGTGAGCACATTTTCCAGTTCGGCCTTGGGCATCCGGGGGAAGGAAACGTAGCGGACTATAACGGAGTTGCCGGACACGGAGAGGGCCACTTCCTTCTTCTCCAGCCTCGCCGCGGCGAAAAGATCCCTGACGGCGTTTATCGCGGCAAATTTTTTCTCTTCCGGGGCGGCGTCCTGCTTTACATCTATTATTTTGTGGCCCCAGCCCCGCAGCCTGCAGGTCTTGTCCCCCACCGAGAGCCATACTGCCTTGACGGAGTGGCTGCCGACGTCCAGACCGACGAAATCCGCCGGCCCTTTCACGAGTGTGCGTAACTGTTCCGCAATGCCAATACTTTTTTGTGAAGACATCAGTATCCCCGGCGCGCAATAATTACCATATCTCAATATATACGATACTTTTACCTCCGATTCAAGTTATTTCTTTGACGGAGGAGGGACCGCAATGTTATAAAATATTGCCTGGAGCTGATTCGCTATCATCATGGATGAGGAAAAAGAGCTGGTTGCCCGGGCTTCCCGGGGTGACGAAAAAGCGTTTGAGGAGCTTGTTCTCCGCTACCGCGACAGGCTGTACGCAATAGCCTCCGGCGTGTGCGCGCGCATGCCTTCCGAAGCGGAGGACGTGGCGCAGGAGACCTTT
Source organism: uncultured Elusimicrobiales bacterium (assembly GCA_964413345.1). Classification (GTDB taxonomy): domain Bacteria; phylum Elusimicrobiota; class Elusimicrobia; order Elusimicrobiales; family Elusimicrobiaceae; genus CAYPTM01. Next base: position 7,069 of record CAYPTM010000001.1, on the reverse strand, counting down.
ATCGCCGCTTTGAAAAACATAGGGACTTTCCGCTCCAACGCGGCCTTCAGCACCTGGCTCTACCGCATAGCCGCCAATAACTGCTGGCAGCGCTTTCGCAAGGCAAAAAGCGAAGCCCGCGCCGACCTGCCTTCCGAAAACGAGAAGGGTCATCCTTCCCGCTCCTGCGTCAATGAGAACGTGCTCAAGAATGAGCTTTCCCGCGCGGTCAGCCGGGCGCTTTCCTCCCTTCCGCCGGAACAGCGCATGGCGGTCACCCTCTGCGATATCGAGGGCATGACCGGCGCGGATGCCGCAAGGCGCGCCGGTGTTTCGCTGGCGGCTTTCAAGGCCCGGCTTCACCGCGCGCGGCTGGCGCTTAAAAAGCAGCTCGCCTCCTTCCGCTGATTCCTTCCGTAAAAATAACGCGCATCCTTTTAGCCGTTTCCCGCATCTAATCAGTAGAGGGCGGGCAAACCGTCTTTTAAAAAGGAGGAGTTATGGAGCATCTTACTGCGGATTCGTTCAGGGAGAAAATATTCGATTTCAGAGCCGGCGGAGACTGGAAGTTTTCCGGCGCGCGGCCATGCATCGTGGATTTTTACGCGGACTGGTGCGGGCCGTGCAAGATGCTGGCCCCGGTCCTTGAGGAGGTCGCGGCCTCTTACGCCGGAAAACTTGATATCTACAAGGTAAATGTCGATAATGAGCAGGAACTGGCCACGGCGTTCGGCGTGCAGAGCATCCCGTCCCTGCTGTTCGTCCCGCTCGAGGGGAAGCCGCAGATGGCGCGCGGGGCTCTTCCCAAAGAGACGCTGGAGAAGGCCGCGGCTGAAGTGCTGGGGGTAAAATAACATGAAAAAGGCAACAGTGTCCGCCGCGTCATGCGACGGTTCCCCGATGTGTGCCGTAAAGAGGACTTGTCCGGTCAAGGCGGTGTCGCAGAAGCATGGTTTTTTAGGCGGTACGGCGGAGATTGATTCCGCGAAATGCGTGGGGTGCGGCAAGTGCGTGGTCGTCTGCCCCCACCACGCTGTGAGGTTGGTGTGATATGAAAAACATGATAGCGTTTGCGGCGCTGGCGCTTCTTTCAGCGCCGGCGATGGCGGAGGAGAGCGTGTCCCTCTCCGGTGCGGTCAGGAAGACGCTCGGGCACAGCTATGACCTTAAAAGCCGTTCCGCCATGGTGGACCAGGCCCGGGCGGTACTGCGCCGGGCCGACGCCATGGCCCTGCCGGGTTTCCAGTTCCGTTCCGAACTTACTGAAGGGGATGACCCGGTGTATGTCTTCGGCTCTCTTCTCAGGCAGAGCAAGTTCGGCATGTCGGATTTCGCGCTCGACAAGCTGAACACGCCTGACGCGCACGCCAATTTTTCCAACAGCGTTGAGATGAACGTCCCCCTGTTCACCGGCTACCGGATACGCGACTACAAACGCCTCGGCGGCGCGGCGGTGGCGCAGGGCGAGGCGGCCCTTGGTTTCGCCGGCAGCGCATCTGCGTTCGAGACGGTGCAGAAATATCTCGTCTTTTCTCTGAAAAACGAACTGGCCCGCCTCGCGGGGGAGGCTGCCCGCCTTACGTCGGTGGAGCTTGAGACCGCCGACAGGCTGAAGGCCCGCGGGCTTGTTCTCGGTTCCGATTACTACGCCGCGCGCGCCATACTGGGCTCGCTCAACTCCGCCCGCACCGGTTTCGAGAAGGACGCCCGGGCGGCGCAGGCCTCGCTGCTTGTTATGATGGGCGTTGAATCCGGCGCGCGGCTTTCTCTCGCGGGAGGCCTTGCCCGCCATGTCTACCAGCTTCCGCCGGAGGCGGAACTGCTCTCGGGGCTGGAGGCCCGGCGCGGCGATATCGCTGCGGCGAAACTGCAGGCCGACGCCGCCGCAATCGCCAGGGGCATCGAGGAGAACTCCTCCCTGCCGCAGATAGGGGTTTTCGCTTCGCTCAACTCCAACACCGGCAATTTCAGCACAAATCCCATAAGGCAGATAGCCGGGGTGGGCCTTACTCTTCCATTCGGGGATTTTACCCGCTCGGCCCGAGTGCAGGAAAAGGAGGCCGCCAGAAGACAGGCTGAAAACGCGGCCCTCGCACTGCGCGACGGCGTGGCTGCGCAGGTGGCGCAGTATTACCGCGATTACGAGGGCGCGCTCGCCGTTCTGCCGCAGGCGGAGGAAGCCGTCGCGGACGCGGAGCGCTCCCTTGAGCTTTTCAAGCCGCTGTTCCGGCAGGGCCGGCAGAGCGTGCTTGAGGTGGCCCGGGCCGAAGCCGCGCTCATGAACGCCCGCGCCGCCCGCGCCGAAGTCATATTCAAACTGCATTCTATTTACGCCGCCCTCATGTTCGTTTCCGGGCGGCTGGACTGGGCCGCCGTGGAAGGCGTCAGCGCCGCCCTGTCGGGAGATAAAAAATGAATACTTTGGAAAAAATGGGCGCGGCCGGGTCCATAGCCCAGGCTTTCGTCCGCTCGAAGATAACGCCGCTGCTGGTACTGGCCAGCCTGCTCATGGGGCTGTTCGCCGCCGTGCGCCTCCCGCGCGAGGAAGAGCCGCAGATATCCGTTCCGATGTTCGATGTGATGGTGCCTTTCCCCGGCGCCGCTGCCAGCGAGGTGGACGAGCGCCTTGGCCCAGTGGGCCAGCGCAAGCTGATGGAAATACCTGGCGTCGAATATGTCTATTCCACGGCGGAGAACAATTTCGCCATCTTCATAGTCCGCTTCAAGGTGGGGCAGAACGCCGAGGAGGCGATGACGCGTCTTTTCACGAAGGTCTCCTCCAACGCCGATTTCATGCCCCCCGGGGCGGGCCAGCCGCTCATAAAGCCGCGCAGCATAGATGACGTTCCCATACTGGCGCTGACCTTCCACGGCGGGGAGGGGAATTCCCTCGCGCTCCGCCGCGTGGCGGCCGCCGTGCGGGAAGAGCTTTCTTCCATACCGGAAGTTTCGGAGACCAACATAATCGGGGGAAGGAAGCGCAAGCTGCTCGTGCGCTTTGACCCGGAAGCGCTGGCGGCCCGGCGGCTGACTCCGCTCCAGCTTGCCGGCGTGATATCCCAGTCGAACAGCAATCTCCCTTCGGGACGGGTGTCCTCCGGCAAGGCGGCCGTGCTGGTGGAAACCGATTCCTTCATTCGCGGCGCGGAGGACCTTAAAAATACCATAGTGGGGCTGTGGGACGGGCATCCCGTGCGCCTCTCCGACGTTGCCGTCGTCACCGACGGTCCTGACGACACGGAGAGCGAGACTCTCATATACCGCGGCGGGAGCGCCCCGGAACCTTCTGTGACCCTGACGGTGGCGAAGCGCAAGGGCGCCAATGCCACTCATGTCGCGGAGGAAGCTCTGGCCCGCCTGTCCGCCCTTAAGGGAACTGTTGTGCCGCATAACGTAAGTTGGACCGTCACCCGCAACTACGGCGAGACGGCCAAGGAAAAGTCGGACGAACTGCTTTTCCACATGCTTCTCGCAACCCTCTCGGTCACGCTGCTTATGGCCTTTGCGCTCGGCATAAGGGAATCGCTCGTGGTGCTTGTGGCGGTGCCGGTGACGCTGGGCCTTACGCTGCTTGTTTATTACCTCTTCGGCTACACGCTGAACCGCATCACGCTGTTCGCGCTCATATTCTCGATTGGCATTCTGGTGGACGACGCCATAGTTGTCGTAGAGAACATTCACCGGCATTGCGCGATAGACCCGGAATGTCCCAAGTGGAAGGCCGCGCTGCGCGCCGTGGACGAGGTCGGCAATCCCACCATACTGGCTACGCTGACGGTCATAGCGGCGATACTGCCGATGGCTTTTGTCAGCGGCATGATGGGGCCCTACATGATGCCCATACCGGTGGGCGCTTCAGCCGCGATGATTCTCTCGCTCGGCGTGGCGTTCATTGTCACCCCCTGGCTGTTTTCCCTCATCCTTGAAAAGTGGCCGCCGACACATTGCGCCCCTAAAAGGAAATCCCTGGCTGACAGGGCCTACGAATGGCTCATGCTCCGTCTGTTCGCAAGCCGCGGGGCGCTGTATGCCTCTCTGGCCGTAACGTTCGGACTGGTGCTGCTTGCCGTCGCGCTGATCCCCTCCCGGCTTGTCCAGGTGAAGATGCTGCCCTTCGACAACAAGAACGAATTCCAGGTGATAATAAATATGCCGGAATCGTCCCCATTCTCCCTGACGAGACAGGCGGCAGACGAGATGGCGCGCTATCTTGCCACACTGCCGGAAGTGGTGGACATGGAAACGTATGCCGGCACCGCCGGCCCGCATAACTTCAACGGCCTTGTGCGGCATTACTTCATGCGGAGCAGGCCCTGGCAGGCGGACATACAGGTCAACCTGGCCGGCAAGGACAAGCGCAAGCGGCAGAGCCATGAGATAGCCTCCGCCGCGCGTCCCGGTCTGGCGGAGATAGCCCGGCGCTACGGCGCGCGCGTGCAGGTGGCGGAAGTCCCTCCCGGCCCGCCGGTGCTGTCCACTCTGGTAGTGGAGGTTTACAATGAGGATGACGACAAGCGCAACAGTCTCGCGCTGGCGATAAAGGACCTGCTGTCCTCCACCCCCGGCGTGGTCGACGCGGACAGTTATATCCCGGCGCCGCAGCCTTTGTCCACGATGACGGTTGACAGGCAGAAGGCCACGCTTAACGGCATATCGTCTTCCGAAATCACGCAGACCGCCTATATGTCCCTCTCCGGTTCGGATATCGGGCTGGCCCACGTCCGGGGCGAGCTGGAACCTGTGGAAATAAATCTCCGCCTGTCGGAGAAGAACAGGGAATCGCTGGCCGGGCTTAAGTCCCTCCGGCTGTATTCGCCCAACGGCACCGCGCTGCCTCTGGGCGGGCTGCTCGGGCAGAAGCAGCGCGAGGCCGAACTGCCCCTGTACCGGAAGAACCTGCAGAAGGTGACCTATGTGACGGCTGAGGTGGCCGGGGTCATAGAAAGCCCGGTCTACGCCATTGCCGAGCTGCGCGGAAAGATAGATGAACTGGCCAAATCCAGGGGAATCTCCATCGAGCAGTACTATGCCGGACAGCCTGAACTCTCCGGCGGCGGTACCGCCATAAAGTGGGACGGGGAGTGGCAGGTGACTTACGAAGTCTTCCGCGACATGGGCGTTTCCTTCGCCATAGTGATGATTCTCATTTACGTGCTGGTGGTGGCGTGGTTCGGCAGCTTCATAACCCCGCTGGTGATAATGGCCCCCATTCCTCTGACGCTGATAGGCGTTCTGCCCGGTCACTGGATTATGGACTCCTTCTTCACCGCCACTTCCATGATAGGTTTCATAGCGGGCGCGGGCATAGTCGTGCGCAACTCTATCATACTGGTTGACTTCATCGAACTGCGTCTTCGCGAAGGTGAAAGCCTGTCTCAGGCCTGCATAGACGCCGGTCTGGCCCGCTTCCGTCCCATGCTGCTGACCGCGGCCGCCGTGGTAGTGGCTGGTGGCGTGATTCTTTTCGACCCCATATTCCAGGGGCTCGCGATATCGCTTATCGGCGGCGCTATCGCTTCCACGCTGCTGTCGCGCACCGCGGTGCCGGCCTTGTATTATCTGTTCAACAGCCGCTCTGAAGGAGGGAAAAAATGAAAATGTCCATGAACGACATGTTGCGGCTTTTGGCGGGGTTGGTCACTCTGGCCGGCACTACGCTTGGCTGGTTCGTCAGCCCGTGGTTCCATCTGCTTACGGTATTCGCGGCGCTGAATCTCATCCAGTCGGCGTTCACCAAATGGTGCCCGGCCATGTGGATTCTGGGCCGGCTAGGCTTCAAATAAACGCATTGAATCAGGGCCGGAATCCCTTTTTTATCGAAGGGATTCCGGCCGTTTTGTTTTGTAATATGGAAGTGTTGCTTTTAATTCGACGTTGAATGGGAGTGGAATATGGCGAAACTTGTTTTGTCAGCGCTGGCGCTGGCTCTTTTGTTCATGCCGCGCGGAGCGTGGGCGGGGCCGGTCAAGGTCAGCCCTGAAAAGGCCGAATTCCTGAATCTGCTGAGGATCTACGCCAGCGCGCCCGCCGTGTCGCGGGGGATGTGGCCCGGTTTCGACATTTCCAAATATCCGGTGGTCATATGCGAGGGGGGCGAATCCCGCTGCTCCACCGCGTGGCGGTCCTCCGTTCCAAGAGAATGCTATCCGATGCTGGTTCCCGGCACCACGGCGTTTTCCTCCTGCCCAAACGTTTTCGGGGGTATAAAGACCGGGTTCATGCTCCACTATCCCTACGCCGGGTCCGATGTGTCGGTCTTCCGTTTCCCCGCCGGGGCGGCCAAGTGGGAAAAAGTCAGTACTATAACGCATGAGCTCTTCCATATGTATCAGGCAGGGTTCGCGCCGCTCAGGGATGGGACGGGCATCATTCCGGCGGATATTCCGGCTGAAGCTCTTGCCATCGGCTTCATGGAGGATATGTATTTGGCAAGCGGCGCGTCGGTGGACAAGGACGAGCATTACAGGCGTTTCGTGGCAATGCGGCGTCTGCTGATGTCCAAATATCCGGAAATAGGCCGGGCCACCAACGACCAGGAAACGCTGGAGGGAACCGCCCGCTATATCGAGGACGCCTCTTCCGGCGACAATAGCGCGGAGGGCGTTCGCCGCGCCTGGATTCTGGACTATCTTACGGGCATCGCCTCGGGCAAGGTGCCGGAAGATTCCGCGTCCAACATAATGTCGGACAGGCTCTATTACACTGGCGCCCAGCAGTGCATTGTCATGATGAACCGCCTTGACCGTATCCCGGACTGGCGGCAGCGGGTGGAGAAGGGGGAAAGCGTTTTCTCTCTGTTCAGCGGGCTGGTGGGTGTTCCGGCGGAAACGCCGGAGCAGACAGCCGCCGCGCTGGCGTCGGACACTTCCTACCTCGCGGCGCTGAAAATAGCCAACGAGGTGGTGGCGAAATCGTCCGCGGCAGTGCTCGCCCGCATGGAGGAATTCCGCTCTTCAAAGGATGTCCGCCTTGCCGTCACATTTCCGCAGAATGACGGCGAGTATGCTTACAGCGGATATGCATGGAAGGTCGCGGACGGTTTACGGCTTGTCGAGACTTCCGGCGCCAATTTCAAGACAAAGTATTATGA